>CACIML010000005.1 GCA_902587735.1 uncultured Pelagibacteraceae bacterium | reverse complement strand
GGGCGATGGAAATGCTATGGTTTTAAGGGCTGGTTTACCTTTGCAAGATATGGAATTTGTTCAATTTCATCCAACAGGAATTTATGGACATGGAACTTTAATCTCAGAGGGAGTTAGAGGTGAAGGTGGTTATTTATTAAACTCTAAAGGAGAAAGATTTATGGAGCGTTATGCTCCAAAAGCTAAAGATCTTGCATCTAGAGATGTTGTAAGCAGATCAATAGCTATTGAAATTAAAGAAGGAAGAGGAATTGGAAAAGAAAAAGATCATGTTCATCTTCATTTAAATCATTTGGATACAAAAGTAATTGAAGAAAGACTTCCAGGAATTTCAGAATCTTCAAAATTATTTGCTGATGTTGACGTAACAAAAGAACCAATACCTGTAGTTCCTACAGTTCATTATAATATGGGAGGCATTCCAACCAATTATAAAGCAGAAGTTATAACTGTTGATGATTCTGAAAAAACTGTGCCTGGTCTTATGGCAATTGGTGAAGCAGCATGTGTTTCTGTTCATGGAGCTAATAGACTAGGATCAAATTCATTAATTGATCTTGTGGTATTTGGAAGAGCAGCAGCAAAAAGAGCTGCTGAACTTGTTAAACCTGGAACTCCTCACGAGGAAATTTCAAAAACTGAAACTGATAAATGCCTAGATAGATTTGAAAAATTAAGAAATGGAAATGGAAGCAATAAAACAGCCGATTTAAGATTGGCTATGCAAAAAACAATGCAATCAAAATGTGCCGTATTTAGGACTGAAAAAACTTTAAAAGAAGGAGTTAACGAAATAAGGAAGCCATTTAATGGCATAGATGCAATTTCAGTAAAAGATAAGTCTTTAATTTTTAATACTGATTTAGTTGAAACTTTAGAGTTTGATAACTTAATTAGACAGGCTATAGTTACAATGGACTCGGCTTATCAACGGAAAGAAAGTAGAGGAGCTCATGCTAGAGAAGATTATCCAAAAAGAGATGACAATAACTTTATGAAACACACACTATCTTGGTGTCAAGACAGTGAAACAAAGATTGCTTATAGATCAGTTCATAGTTCAACTTTGTCAAACGACGTACAGTATTTTCCTCCTCAAGAAAGGGTTTATTAATGGTACAAATAAATTTACCTCAAAATTCAAAAGTGCAAAAAGGAGATTATTATAAGGATAAAACTGGATCAAAAAATATTAGAAAAGTGAATATTTATAGGTGGGATCCCTCAAGTGGAAAAAATCCAAGAATAGATACTTATGAAGTTGATATGGATAATTGTCCATCAAAAGTATTAGACTTACTAAATAAAATTAAAAATGAAATAGATCCATCGCTAGCTTATAGAAGATCTTGTGCACATGGAGTGTGTGGTTCTTGCGCAATGAATATGGATGGAAAAAATGGATTAGCTTGTACTAAACCACATGCTGAAATAAATGGAGATATTAATATTTATCCCTTGCCTCATTTAAAAGTTGAAAAAGATTTAATTGGAGATTTAAGTACTTTGTACAAGCAATATGAGTCAATAGAACCATGGTTAAAAACAAGTGCAAAAGTTGAGAGTAAAGAAATTCTTCAATCTAGAGAAGATAGATCAAAATTAGATGGTGCATATGAGTGTATAATGTGTGCTTGTTGTTCAACAGCATGCCCAAGTTATTGGTGGAATGGTGATAAATATCTTGGACCGGCTGTTTTATTGCAAGCTTATAGATGGATTATAGATAGTAGAGATGAAGAAAGAAAAGAAAGGTTAAAAAAAGTTGCTGATGAATTAAAACTTTATAGGTGTCATACTATAATGAATTGTACAAATGCATGTCCAAAAGGCTTAAATCCTGCAAAAGCAATTGCATCTATAAAGAAAATGCTTGCAACAAGTTAATTACTTAATTAAATAATTTTGGCTATGAATTTAATTCAACACTTTGTAAATGGAAAAATAACTCCAGGAAAATCAGATAGAAAAGGTAAAATATTTAATCCAGCAACTGGAGAACAAGAATCTGAAGTAAAACTAGGTTCAAAATCAGACTTAGATGAAGCAGTTGATAATGCAAAAAAAGCTTTTGAAACTTGGTCATTAAAACCACCAATTCATAGAGCAAGAATAATGTTTAAATTTAAAGAGTTAATTGAAAAAAACTCTGATGAATTAACTAAAATGATAGTTTCTGAACATGGAAAAGTTTATGAGGATGCAAAAGGTTCACTTATACGAGGTTTAGAGGTAGTAGAATTTGCATGTGGTATTCCACAAGTTTTAAAAGGAGAATTTACTGAAAATGTTGGAACTGATATTGATAGTTGGTCAGTAAGACAACCACTTGGTGTTTGTGCGGGTATAACACCATTTAATTTTCCAGCAATGGTTCCTATGTGGATGTTTCCTATGGCTATTGCCTGTGGAAATACTTTTGTATTAAAGCCATCAGAAAAGGACCCATCATGTTCAATCAGGTTGGCAGAATTATTAAAAGAAGCAGGATTACCAGATGGAGTCTTCAATGTAATTAATGGAGATAAAGAAGTTGTAGATGCGATTTTAATTAACAAAGACATTAAAGCTGTAAGTTTTGTTGGCTCAACTCCAATTGCAAAATATATTTATGAAAACGCAGCTAAAAATGAAAAAAGAGTTCAAGCTTTAGGTGGAGCAAAAAATCATTGTGTGGTGATGCCAGACTGTGATTTAGATCAAGCAGTCAATGGTTTAATGGGAGCAGCTTATGGTTCAGCAGGTGAAAGATGTATGGCTCAGTCCGTTGCAGTTGCAGTTGGCAATATTGGGGATCATTTAGTAAGTAAATTAAGTAAAAAAGTAGAAGCACTAAAAATTGGACCTGGCATGGATAAAACATCAGAAATGGGACCGTTAGTTACAAAGGAACATTTAGAAAAAGTAAAAGGCTATGTTGACCTTGGAGTAAAAGAAGGAGCAAAATTAGTAGTTGATGGAAGCAATTTAAAATTGCAAGGTTACGAAAATGGTTTTTATATTGGAGGATGTTTATTTGATCATGTTAAAAAAGATATGCGAATTTATAAAGAGGAAATTTTTGGACCAGTACTCTCAGTGGTTAGAGCAAAAGATTTTGAAGAAGCCACTCAATTAGTTAATGATCACGAATTTGGTAATGGAACGAGCATTTATACTAGAGATGGAGATGTTGGTAGAACATTTGCTAGTAAAATTAAAGTTGGAATGGTTGGTATAAACATACCTATACCTGTTCCTGTGGCTTTTCATAGTTTTGGTGGATGGAAAAGATCTTTATTTGGAGATCAACATATGCACGGTATAGAAGGTGTAAGATTTTATACAAAGCTTAAAACAATAACTTCAAGATGGCCATCGGGCATAAGATCAAATCCTGAATTTATTATGCCAACCATGAAGTAAAAAATATGTCAAAAAAAATATCACTAATAGGAGCCGGCCAAATAGGCGGAACTTTAGCACATTTAATTGGATTAAAGGAACTTGCAGATGAAGTTGTGGTTTTTGATATTGCAAGTGGTATTGCTAAAGGTAAAGCGCTTGATATTGCTCAATCATCGTCTGTTGATGGTTTTAATGTTAATTTTATTGGGACAGATAGCTATGAAGATATAAAAAATTCTGACGTAATTATTATTACGGCAGGAGTTCCAAGAAAACCAGGAATGAGTAGAGATGACTTGCTTGGAATAAATTTAAAAATAATCAAACAAGTAGCAGAAGGTGTTAAAAAAAATTCACCAAATGCTTTCGTTATATGTATTACAAATCCTTTAGATGTTATAGTTATGGCATTTCAAAAATATTCTAACTTACCAACTAATAAAGTAGTTGGAATGGCAGGAATTCTTGACAGTTCAAGATTTAAATTATTTTTGTCTAAAGAACTAAAAACTCCAGTAAGAAAAATTGAAGCTATGGTAATGGGTGGGCATGGAGATACCATGGTACCTTTGCCAAGATTAACAAAAGTTTCGGGAAAGCCATTATTGGATTTGGTTAAAGAAGGAAAGATATCAGAAGAAAAACTAGAGAGTATTAACCAAAGAACAAGAGATGGAGGAGCTGAAATAGTAAAGTTTTTGGAAAAAGGCTCTGCTTTTTATGCACCAGCAGCGTCAGGCGTAGAAATGGCTTCTGCATATTTAAAAAATGAAAAAAAACTTTTACCTTGTGCTGCTTATCTTAAAGGAGAATATGGAATAAAGAACATTTATGCTGGAGTACCTGTTGTAATTGGCAGTAGTGGTGTAGAAAAAATAGAAGAAATAAATCTTAATGAAAAAGAAAAAAAAGAATTTCTGAATTCCATCAATGCAGTAAAAAAATTGTGGGAAGCAGCTTCAGCAATTGACCCTGATCTTTCCAAATAATGAATATACACGAGCACCAAGCAAAACAAATTTTAAAGGAATTTGGTATAGAAGTACCGAATGGTGTATTTGCTCTTTCGGTTGAAGACCTTATAAAAAAAGCTAAACAGTTAAATACCAATAAGTATGTCCTTAAAGCCCAAATTCATGCTGGGGGAAGAGGCAAAGCAGGAGGTATAAAAATTTTAAATAACATTGACGAATTGATCAAAGAATCTAAAGAATTATTGGGAAAAAAATTAATAACTCCTCAAACAGGAAAAGAAGGAAAAGAAGTAAAAAGATTATATGTAGAAGAATCTTCTAGTATTGAAAAAGAGTTTTATCTTTCATGTTTGGTTGATAGAGCAAGTTCAAAGATTGCTTTTATTTCAAGTGACCAAGGGGGCATGGATATAGAAGAGGTAGCGCAAAATAAGCCTGATAAAATAATTACCACAAAGTTGGAATTTAGTGAAAATATTTTAGATAGTGATTGTGAAAAAATAATTAAAATTTTTAATCTTAAAGAAGATTCAAAGTTATTTGCTATTAAATTAATTAAATCTATTTATAAAATGTTTTTAAGCACTGACGCTAGTCTTGTTGAAATAAACCCACTCATTTTAACTAAAGATAAAAAATTAGTTTGTTTAGACGCAAAAATTAATTTTGATGACAACTCATTATTCAGACATCCAGAAATATTAAAGTTAAGAGATTTAAACGAAGAAGATCCGATAGAAGTAGAAGCAAGCAAACATGATCTTGCTTATATTAAACTTGATGGAAGTATTGGGTGTATGGTGAATGGAGCTGGTTTGGCTATGGCAACTATGGACATTATAAAACTTTATGGACAAGAACCTGCAAATTTTTTAGATGTTGGAGGTGGTGCCTCAAAAGAAAAAGTTTCGGCAGCTTTTAAAATAATACTTTCAGATAAAAATGTTAGAGGAATTTTAATTAATATTTTTGGCGGCATTATGAAATGTGATGTATTAGCTCAAGGTGTTGTAGAGGCTGCCAAAGAAAGAAAAATTAATGTTCCGTTAGTTGTTAGATTGGCTGGAACTAATTTTGAAGAAGGTAAAAAAATTCTTCAAAATTCAAATTTAAAAATAATTTCAGCAGACAACCTTGATGATGCAGCAAAAAAAATAGTTGAGGCAATAAAATAAAAAATATGTCAGTTTTAATTAATAAAAATACGAAACTAATATGTCAAGGCTTTACAGGTTCACACGGAACTTTTCATTCTGAACAGGCAATCAAATATGGAACTAATCTAGTAGGTGGAGTTACACCAAAAAAGGGTGGTCAAAAACATTTAGATAGACCAGTTTTTAATACTGTGGATGAAGCAAAAAAAGAAACAGGTGCAAATGCATCCATGATTTATGTACCTGCAAAATTTGCTGGATCAGCTATTATTGAAGCAATAGATTCAGAAATTGAACTCATTGTATGTATAACTGAAGGTATTCCTGTACTAGATATGCTTAAAGTGAAAAAAAAATTATCAGAATCAAAAAGCAGATTAATAGGCCCAAATTGTCCAGGAATAATTACACCTGAAGAATGTAAAATAGGAATAATGCCAGGAAAAATTCACAAAAAAGGTTCGGTTGGAATTGTTTCAAGGTCAGGAACTTTAACTTATGAAGCTGTAGCACAAACTACTGAGATTGGATTAGGCCAATCAACCTGTATAGGAATTGGAGGAGATCCAATCAATGGAACAAATTTTATTGATTGTTTAGATCTTTTTTTAAATGATGAGGAAACCGAATCAATACTAATGATTGGTGAAATTGGTGGAACAGATGAAGAAAATGCATCTGAATTTCTAAAAAATCATAAAGTAAAAAAACCTGTTGTTGGTTTTATAGCTGGAATTACGGCGCCACCAGGAAGAAGAATGGGTCATGCAGGAGCCATAATTTCAGGTGGAAAAGGTGGAGCCAAAGAGAAAATAAAAAAAATGGAAGAATGTGGTATAACAATTGCTAAATCTCCATCGAAAATAGGAAAAACATTATTTAATCAATTGTCTAATTGAAAAATATATTACAAATAATATAATATTTTAGATAAATTCATGTCTTCTCCAAAAAACTTAGAATACAAAAAAACATCATTTTTAAGCAAATCAAACAGCTCATTTATTGAAGAAATGTATATAAAATACATCGAAAAGGATCCTACTTTGCCAGCTAGTTGGGAAAATTATTTTAATACTTTAAATGAAGATTTAAACTTAATTACAAAAGAAATTGAAGGACCAGTTTGGAAAAAAAATAAAAAAAAAATTACTTTTGATAAAAAAAAAATTACTTCAAAAACAAACATTGAAAGTACTGAAAATATTGAAAAATATAAAGCTGATTCAATTAAAGCTATAGCATTAATTAGAGCATATAGAATAAGAGGCCATCTTATTGCAAATCTTGATCCACTTGGCTTAATGGAAAGAAAATATCTTCATGAGTTACATCCTGCAGATCATGGTTTTAAAAAAGAAGATTATGATAAAAAAATTTTTTTACATTCATATTTAGATAAAGGTTATGGATCAATTAACGAACTAATACCTTTTTTAAAAAGAATTTATTGTTCTACTATTGGAATTGAGTTTATGCATATTTCAGATCCTGTTGAAAAAGTATGGCTTAGAGAAAGAATGGAAAAAGAGGAAAATCAGTTAAAATTTACTGATAATGGCAGGAAAGCAATTTTAAATAAATTAATACAAGCAGAAGGTTTTGAAAAATTTCTAGCATTAAAATTTGTGGGAACAAAGAGATTTGGTTTAGACGGAGGAGAGTCTCTAATACCAGCTCTTGAACAAATTATTAAAAGAGGCGGTCAATTAGGAGTTAAAGAAATAAAAATTGGCATGTCACATAGAGGAAGAGTAAATGTTTTAGCTAATTTATTACAAAAATCTTATAAAAGAATTTTTAACGAGTTTGTTGGAGAATTTGCCATCACACCAGAAGAATCTGCTGGAGATGTAAAGTATCATTTGGGAGCCTCATCAAATAGAGAGTTTGATGGTAATTCAGTACACATAAGTTTAACAGATAATCCTTCACATTTAGAAGCAGTTAATCCTGTCGTTCTTGGGCAAACAAGAGCAAAACAATTTTTTCATCAAGATAAAAAAAGAAATAAAGTAATTCCAATTTTAATTCATGGTGATGCTGCTTTTGCTGGACAAGGAATAGTTGCAGAGTGTTTTGCAATGTCAGGGTTAAAAGGTCATAACACTGGTGGGACAATTCATATTATTGTGAACAATCAAATTGGTTTTACTACAAGTCCAAGATTCGCAAGATCAAGTCCATATCCTTCAGATTTAGGAAAGGTAATCGAGTCTCCTATTTTGCATTGTAACGGAGATGATCCTGAAGCAGTAGTGCATTGTGCAAAAATTGCAATTGAGTTTAGACAAAAGTTTAACAAAGATGTTGTTATAGATATGATTTGTTATCGTAGATTTGGTCACAATGAAGGAGACGAACCTTCATTTACTCAACCTTTAATGTACAAAAAAATTAAACAACATCCTACAACTTTGAATGTTTATGGAAAAAAACTAATAAAAGAAAATGTTATTACTGAAGAAGAATTTGATAAAATGAAAAAAGAATTCAAAAATCTTCTTGATGAACAATTTAAAACTGCAAAAGATTATAAACCAAAAATTGAATGGTATGAAGGAACTTGGAGTAGATACAAACCTGAAAAAGGTAAAGATAGAAGAGGAAAAAGTGGCGTTGATTTAAACAAACTTATAAAAATTTCTGAAAAAATTAATTATGCACCACCTGAAATAAATTTGCATAAAACAATCAAAAAAATATTAGATTTAAGAAAACAATCAGTTCTTAATAAAAAAGGGATAGATTGGGGAACGGCAGAAGCTTTAGCTTTTGGATCGCTTCTAGAAGAAGGATATCCAGTAAGATTAGTAGGACAAGATTCAGGCAGAGGAACTTTCAGTCAACGACACTCAGTTTTAAGAAACCAAGTAGATAATTCAAGATATATTCCTCTAAATAATATTTCTGAAAAGCAAAAAAACTTTGAACCCGTGGATAGTTTTTTATCAGAATTAGCTGTTTTAGGATTTGAATATGGATACAGTCTAGTTGAACCAGGAACATTAACTATTTGGGAAGCTCAGTTTGGAGATTTTGCAAATGGAGCTCAAATAATAATAGATCAGTTCATTGCATCAGGTGAAAGAAAATGGTCTAGAGCCAGTGGACTAGTAATGCTTTTACCGCATGGTTATGAAGGTCAAGGTCCAGAACATTCATCTGGAAGATTAGAGAGATTTCTTCAATTATGTGCTCAAGATAATTTACAAGTGATGAACTGTACTACTCCCGCAAATTATTTTCACGCTTTAAGACGTCAAATACACAGAGGTTTTAGAAAACCATTAGTTATGATGACTCCTAAATCATTATTGAGAAATAGACTTTGTGTATCTAGCTTAGAAGATTTTGGTAAAAAAAACTCATTTCATAGAGTTCTTTGGGATCATGCAATTGATCCAAAAGAAAATAGTTTTATAGAACTTCAGAAGAGTAACAAAATAAGAAAAGTAATTTTATGTTCTGGAAAAGTGTACTTTGATTTATTGGCAGCTCGAGAAAAAAATAAAAAAGATGATGTAGTTATTTTTAGAATTGAACAGTTGTATCCTTTTCCAGTTAAATCATTAGTAAAAGAGATTAAAGTTTATGCAAAAAATGCCAAATTTTATTGGTGTCAGGAAGAACCTAAAAATATGGGCGCGTGGTTGTTGGTGAGAGATTATATACAATGGACATTAGATTATATAGGAGCTAATAATAATAAGATTGATTATATAGGAAGAAAACCGGCGGCATCACCTGCAACAGGTTATGCTAAAAGGCACCTAGATCAACAAAAAGAAATTATTGAAAGTGTATTCAAATAAGAATGAGTGAAAAAATTTTAGTACCAGTTTTAGGAGAAAGCATAACTGAAGCGACAGTTGCTAAATGGTTAAAAAATAAAGGCGAGATGGTTAAAGTTGATGAAGCTATTGTTGAGCTAGAAACTGATAAAGTAAATCTAGAAGTACCATCAGCAGTAAATGGTATATTAACAGAAATTAATGCAAAAGATGGTGAAGTCGTTAAAGTGGGTGCAGTTCTTGGATCAATTAGCGAAAGCGAAGCAACTGAAGAAGAAATAAAAAAAATAATACCTAAAAAACAAGAAAAAAAAATTATAAATTTAGATGTTGATAAAAAAAAAGAATCTATAAAAATTTTTGATGAAGAAGAAAATGTAAGTAATTCTGAAGAAGAAGATGTAAGTAATTCTGAAGAAGAAGATGTAAGTAATTCTGAAGAAATTGAGCCATTAATTTTAACTAACGAAATTAAAAAAGAAAAAGATTCAAGCGTGCAAAATATAAAAGAAAAACTTTCTCCGGCGGTAAGAAAAATAGTTTTGGAAAATAATATTGATATTGAAAAAGTTCAAGGATCTGGAAAAGATGGCAGAATTCTTAAAGGAGACTTAATTGATATAATGGGCATAAGTCCAAAGCCTTCAGAGAGAAAAATTAAATATGGTCAAGAGGAAAGAATTAAAATGACCAGATTAAGACAAACAATTGCAAAAAGATTAAAACAAGCTCAAGAAAATGCTGCAATGCTAACAACTTTTAACGAGGTTGATATGACAAATATTATAGAAATGAGAAAAGAAAATCAGGAAGATTTTAAAGAAAGATATGGAATTAAGTTAGGTTTTATGTCTTTCTTTGTTAAAGCGTGTGTAGTTGGGTTAAAAAACTTTCCAGCAATAAATGCAGAAGTAGATGATAATGAAATTATTTATAAAAATTATTATAATATTAGTTTTGCTGTTGGCACAGAAAAGGGATTGGTTGTACCAGTATTAAGAAATGCAGATGAACTTTCATTTGCTGATATAGAAAAAAATATTATTAGTGTATCCGAAAAAGCACGAAGTGGTAAATTAACCATTGAAGATCTTCAAGGAGGAACTTTTACTATTAGCAATGGAGGAGTTTATGGATCAATGTTATCTACTCCAATTCTAAATCCACCTCAATCTGGCGTTTTGGGAATGCACAATATTGTAGAAAGGCCCATAGCAATAAATGGTGAAATTAAAATAAGGTCAATTATGTATCTTGCGCTGTCTTACGATCATAGAATAATTGATGGAAAAGATGCAGTGTCATTTCTAAAAAATGTAAAAGAAAATTTAGAAGATCCAAGAAGGTTATTTTTAGATATTTAAATGTCAGAAAAATTTCAAGTAGTTGTTATAGGCGGCGGGCCTGGCGGATATGTTTGTGCAATTAGACTTGCTCAGCTTGGTATTAAAACTGCATGTATCGAATCAAGAGAAACTTTAGGAGGAACATGTCTAAATGTTGGGTGCATACCTTCAAAAAGCTTATTAAACCTTTCTGAAAATTATTTTAGAGCAAAAAACTTTTCAAATTTGGGAATAGAAATTGAAAAAATTAAGCTGAATCTTAAAAAAATGATGCAAAATAAAGATCAAGCAGTAAATACTTTAACTAAAGGAATAGAATTTTTATTTAAAAAAAATAAAGTTACCTATTATAAAGGAATAGCAAGCTTCAAATCACTTAATCAAATTTCTATAGTTGATAATAAAAATAAAAAAACAGTTATAGAGACAGAAAAAACAATAATTAGTACAGGTTCTGAAGCAGTTTCATTACCAGGTATTAAATTTGATGAAAAAGTAATTATTTCTTCAACAGGTGCCTTATCATTAAATTCAGTTCCTAAAAAAATGGTCGTAGTGGGAGGAGGTTATATAGGTTTAGAAATGGGATCTGTATGGTCCAGGTTAGGAGCCGAAGTTCATGTGATTGAATTTTTAGATCATATTATTCCAGGCATGGACAAAGGAATCTCAAAAGAATTTATAAAAATTTTAGAAAAACAAGGAATAAATTTTCATTTAGAAACAGAAGTAAATTCAATTAAAAAAAATAACAATACAGCTAATGTATTAACAACGAGTAAAAATGGCAAAAAAATTAATTTTGATTGTGATGTTGTTTTAATTTCTGTAGGTAGAAAACCTAATACTAAAAATTTAAATTTAGAAGCAGCAGGTGTACTGCTTGATAATAAAAAAAGAATTGAAGTTAATAATAATTTTCAAACAAATGTAGATAATATTTATGCAATTGGTGACGTTATAAAAGGACCTATGTTGGCTCATAAAGCTGAAGAAGAAGGAATAGCAATAGCCGAATTAATAGCAGGCCAATCTGGCCATGTTAACTATGATATTATTCCAGGAGTTATTTATACTTTTCCTGAAGTTGCTTCTATTGGAAAAACTGAAGAACAACTAAAAGATCTCAATATAAAATATAAAATTGGAAAATTTACATTTATGGCAAATTCAAGAGCTAAGGCAATAAATGAAACAGAAGGTTTTGTAAAAATTCTTGCAGATGAAAAAACAGACAAAGTTTTAGGTGCACACATAATAGGACCAAATGCAGGAGAAATGATTGCTGAAATAGCGATTGCTATGGAATTTGGCGCGAGTTCTGAGGATATCGCCAGAACATGTCATGCTCATCCGACTTTTTCAGAGGCAATAAAAGAAGCAGCATTATCAGTAGATAAAAGACCAATACACTCTTAATATTTTTTCATATTATATAATCATGAAGGTACCGATTCTTTTACCTAATATTTTTAATCATCCGTTTACATACGAATCATCTCATTTAAATTTAAAAATTGGTGATTATGTCACCGTTCCTTTTGGCAAAGTAAAAATAACTGGAGTTGTTTGGGATCAATTTGAAAAAGATACAAATAAAAAGTATGTAATTAAAAAAGTAATTGAAAAACTTAAAATTCCATCTCTAAAAAAAAATACTATTGAATTTCTCAATTGGTTTTCAGAATATAATATGGTTCCAAAAGGAATGGCATTAAAATTATTATTACTAAGTAGTAGTGCTGTTGAAAAATTTCCAAAAAAAAATTATGCATTATTTGAACCAGAAATAAAAAAAAATAATATTAAACTTTCAAGGGAGCAGGAAATAAGCTTAAAAAAAATGAATACCCACAATGAAAAATTCAGAGTTCATGTATTACAAGGAACTACTGGATCAGGAAAAACAATTGTATATTTCGAGGCTTTAAAACAGCTAATTAAAAAAGGTTTTCAAGTTTTAATTATGTTGCCTGAAATTGGTTTAACAGGACAATTTGAAAAAAAATTTATTGAATTTTTTGGATTTAGACCTGCAGTTTGGCATTCAGGTATATCAAAAAAAAATAAAGAAATAATTTGGAGTGGAATTTCGAATGGAAAAATTAAGGTTGTTATAGGAGCTAGATCATCATTATTTTTACCTTTTAAAAAATTAGGTTTAATTATTGTAGATGAAGAGCACGATCAATCCTTTAAACAAGATGAAGGAGTAATCTATAATGCAAGAGACATGGCCATCTCAAGAGCTTCATTTGAAAATATACCAGTAAATTTAATTACAGCTGTACCATCAATTGAAACTTATGATAATATTAAAAAAGGAAAATATAGCTTTTCTAAGATCGAAAAGAGATATCAAAATGCATCTCTACCAAATTATGAAATTATAAATTTAAATAATACAAAGCTTGAAACTCAATCATGGTTATCAAAAGAAATTATTCAAAAAGTTAACTTACATCTTGAAAAAAATGACCAAATTTTATTTTTTTTAAATCGTAGAGGATTTTCACCATATGTTTTATGTAAGAAGTGTTTAGAAAGCTATTCATGTCCAAATTGTTCAATAAATTTAGTGTATCACAAACATAAACAAAATTTACTATGTCATTATTGTGGACATAAAGCTAAACTATATAGAGATTGCAGCAAGCAAGGTAGATGTGATTTTGTTTTTAGTGGACCTGGTGTAGAAAGAATTTTTGAAGAAGTAAAAAAAAATTTTCCAGGAAAAAAATCTATAATTTTTTCAAGCGACACAATGAATAAAAAAAACTCTTCAGAAATATTAGAAAAAATAATAAATAATGAAATTAAAATTTTAATTGGAACTCAACTTATTTCTAAAGGATTTCATTTTCCTAATTTAAATTGCATTGTTGTTATTGACATTGATTTATCTTCTCAGGGTCATGATTTACGAGGTGCTGAAAAAAATTTACAATTATATCATCAACTTTCAGGAAGAGCTGGTAGAACTGGAAAACCTTCAACAGTTTATTTTCAAACATATAATCTTAATACTAAAATGATTTCTGATATTACAAATAAAAATCCAGATATATTTTTAAATAAGGAGTTAGAAATAAGAAAGTTAAATGACTTACCTCCATTTCAAAGATTTATTGCATTAATAATTACGGGAAAAAAAGAAAATTTTCTTGAACGAGAAGCTATTAAATTTAAGAATTTTATTATGAACTCAGTCGAGGGAAAAGTTCTTGGCCCAGTTAGTGCACCTATTTTCAGAATAAAAAGAAAATTTAGAGCCAGATTACTTATAAGAGGTAAAAAATCTCTTAAAGTTCAAAATTCACTAACTAAAATTATTTCAAAATATAAATTTCCAAGCGGAATAAAACTAACAGTTGATGTTGACCCAATTAATTTCAATTAATTGCGTAAAAAAAGGAACTTTACACAATGTCTCACTTGAAGACGTTACACTCATATGCTAATTAAATTCAAATTTTAACAAATCTTCAATTATTAATAAGGGATATAAATTGAGCAAAAGCAAAGGTTTTTCAGATACATCAGTTGGCAGATACTCTTTAGCGCTATATGAGCTTGCGGAAGAAAGCAATTCTATTAATGAAATAGAGAAAGATTCTTTATCAATTATTCAATTAATATCTAATAGTGATGATTTTAATTTGCTTATAAAAGATCCAACTAATAAAAAAGAAGATCAACTTAATGTATTATTAAAAATATCTGAAAAATTTAAAATTAATAATTTATTAACTAAATTTTTAAGTTTTTTAATCTCTAAAAGAAGATTTTTTTATGTTGAAAAAATATTAAAAGATTTTATTGAAACTTGTTCAAAAAAAAGAGGTGAAATAAAAGCAGAACTTACTTCTGCAAAAGAACTTACTGAAAAAGAAATTAATAGCATTAAAGAAGAATTAACTAAAAACTTTAGTTCGAAAATAAAATTAAACTACAAGTATGATCCAGGTTTAATTGGAGGTTTAGTTGTACAAGTAGGCAGTACGATGGTTGATACTTCTCTTAAAAATAAATTACGACAAATTAAACATAGAATGATAGAGGCTTAAATGGAAATAAATCCATCAGAAGTAACAAAAATATTAAAAGAACAAATAAAAAAATTTGGAAATAAAGCTGAAGTAACTGAAGTTGGACAAGTTTTGTCTGTAGGAGATGGTATTGCTAGAATATACGGATTAGATAATGTTCAAGCTGGTGAAATGGTAGAATTTGCTGACGGCTCTAAAGGAATGGCTTTAAACTTAGAAAGTGAAAATGTGGGAGTTGTTATTTTTGGAGATGATAGAGCAATTAAAGAAGGAGATACTGTAAAAAGAACTGGAGCTATTGTTGATACACCGGTAGGAAAAGAATTACTTGGTAGAGTTGTTGATGGATTGGGAAATCCAATAGACGGAAAAGGTGCTCTAGATAAATCAGTTAAAAAAAGTAGAGTTGAAGTAAAAGCTCCTGGTATAATTCCAAGAAAATCTGTTAGTGAACCAATGCAAACAGGTCTTAAATCAGTTGATAGTCTTGTACCAATTGGCAGAGGACAAAGAGAATTAATTATTGGTGATAGACAGACTGGAAAAACAGCAGTTGCTATAGATGCAATAATAAACCAAAAAAAAATAAATGAATCTGATGATGAAAAGCAAAAATTATATTGCGTATATGTAGCAATTGGACAGAAAAGATCTACTGTTAGACAAATTGAAAAAACTTTAGAAGAAGCTGGAGCAATGGAATATACCACAATAGTGGCCGCTACAGCATCGGATGCTGCACCACTTCAATTTTTAGCACCTTACACAGGTTGTGCCATGGGTGAATATTTTAGAGATAATGGAATGCATGCTTTAATTATATATGACGATTTATCTAAACAAGCTGTTGCTTACAGGCAAATGTCTTTATTGTTAAGAAGACCTCCAGGAAGAGAAGCTTATCCAGGAGATGTATTTTATTTACACAGCAGATTACTTGAACGAGCAGCTAAACTTAGCGACGAACATGGCGGAGGATCATTAACAGCTCTTCCAATAATTGAAACACAAGGAGGTGATGTTTCAGCCTTCATCCCAACTAATGTTATATCAATCACAGATGGTCAAATATTTCTTGAGACAAACTTATTCAACCAAGGTATTAGACCTGCAATTAACGTAGGTTTATCAGTATCTAGAGTTGGATCTTCAGCACAGACTAAAGCTATGAAGAAGGTATCAGGATCTATGAAGTTAGAACTTGCTCAATATAGAGAAATGGCCGCTTTTGCTCAGTTTGGCTCAGACTTAGACGCATCTACACAAAAACTTTTAAACAGAGGATCAAAATTAACTGAACTTTTAAAACAGAAACAATACTCACCAATGACAGTTGCAGAACAAGTAATTTCAGTTTTTTGTGGAGTTAGAGGTTATTTAGATGATGTTGAAAACAAAGATATTGCAAATTTTGAAGCTAAAATTATTGAAAAATGTAAGTCTGAAAAACCTGAAATTATAGAGTCTATTTCTAACTCAGGAAAACTAGAAGAAAATTCTGAAAAACTACTAGTAGAAGTAATAACAAATTTAAAAAAAAACTTTAATTCTTAAAAAATGCCAAGTTTAGATGATTTAAAAAAAAGAATTTCTAGTGTCAAGTCGACACAAAAGATTACTAAAGCAATGAAAATGGTCGCAGCAGCAAAGTTAAGAAGAGCACAAGAAAACGCGGAAAAAGGAAGACCATATTCTGAAAAAATGAATAATATTATTCTTAATTTATCTAGTGGAATTTTAGATAAAGAAAGTGCACCAAAATTACTTATTGGAACAGGAGAAGAAAAAATTCATTTATGCATAGTTATGACTTCTGACAGAGGCTTATGTGGCGGATTTAATTCAAACATTATAAAAAAAGCAAAATTATATTTTAAAAAAATATTAGATGATAATAAAACTTTAAAAATTATTACTGTAGGATCTAAAGGTTATGATCAGTTAAAGAGAACATATAAAGATTATATAATTGAAAAAATTTCATTCAAAGAATCAAAAAATATTAATTATTTAGATGCAGATAAAGTTGGAAAAATTATAATTGATAGATTCAAGGAAAAAGAATTTGATGTATGTGCAATTTTTTATAATCAGTTTAAAAATGTAATTACCCAAATACCACAAGAACAACAAATAATTCCTTTAAAAGCTTCTGAAGAAAAAAAAGATTCTTCATCTGAAGATAATTATGAATTCGAACCTGAAGAAGATGAGATTTTGAGTAACTTACTACCTAAAAATATTTCTACTCAGATTTTTAAAGCAATGTTAGAAAATTCAGCTAGCGAACAAGGATCAAGAATGACAGCGATGGATAATGCAACTCGAAACGCAGGTGAAATGGTAGACAAGCTGACTATTCAGTATAATAGAAGTCGTCAAGCAGCAATTACTAAAGAATTAATTGAAATAATATCAGGAGCAGAAAGTTTATAATTATGAAAAAAGGAAAAATTACACAAGTTATTGGAGCCGTAGTAGATGTTAAATTTGAAGGAGAATTACCAGAAATTTTAACAGCATTGG
Source organism: uncultured Pelagibacteraceae bacterium (assembly GCA_902587735.1). Lineage (GTDB taxonomy): Bacteria > Pseudomonadota > Alphaproteobacteria > Pelagibacterales > Pelagibacteraceae > Pelagibacter. Next base: position 24,045 of record CACIML010000005.1, on the reverse strand, counting down.
AATGCAAAAATGCAGGTAATAGATTGGTCCTAGAAGTTGCTCAACACTTAGGAGAGTCAAATGTTAGAACTATTGCAATGGATGCTACGGAAGGTTTAAAAAGAGGCGATGAAGTAATTGATACAGGAGCGCCCATTAAAGTTCCAGTAGGGCCTGAAACATTAGGAAGAATTGTAAATGTGATAGGAGATCCAATTGATGAAAAAGGTGAAATTAAAACTAAGGAAAATTGGCCAATCCATAGAGCGGCACCTGAATTTAATGACCAATCAACAGAAACAGAAATTTTAGTAACTGGAATTAAGGTAGTTGACCTATTAGCTCCTTATGCCAAAGGTGGTAAAATAGGTTTATTTGGCGGAGCAGGAGTAGGAAAAACAGTTATTATTATGGAGCTTATAAATAATATAGCTAAAGCACATGGAGGATTTTCAGTTTTTGCTGGTGTCGGAGAAAGAACTAGAGAAGGAAATGATCTTTATCATGAAATGATAGAGTCGGGTGTAATTAAACCTGAAGGTCCTGGATCAAAAGCTGCATTGGTTTATGGACAAATGAATGAACCCCCAGGAGCTAGAGCTAGAGTAGCACTATCAGGGTTAACAGTTGCTGAATATTTTAGAGATCAAGAAGGTCAAGATGTACTCTTTTTCGTAGATAATATTTTTAGATTTACACAGGCAGGTTCAGAAGTTTCTGCATTACTGGGGAGAATTCCTTCTGCGGTTGGTTACCAGCCTACTCTTGCAACAGATATGGGTAACCTTCAAGAAAGAATTACCACAACAAACAAGGGCTCAATTACATCAGTACAAGCAATATATGTTCCTGCTGACGATTTAACTGATCCGGCCCCAGCAACATCGTTCTCACATTTAGATGCTACAACAGTTTTATCTAGACAAATTGCTGAACTTGGAATTTATCCAGCAGTTGATCCACTTGATTCAACATCTAGAATTTTAGATCCACGAATTGTTGGCGATGAACATTATAGAGTTGCAAGAGAAGTTCAAAAAATTCTTCAAACATATAAATCTTTACAAGATATTATTGCAATTTTAGGCATGGATGAACTATCTGAAGAAGACAAGTTAACTGTAGCTAGAGCAAGAAAAATTCAAAGATTTTTATCACAACCTTTCTTTGTGGCAGAAGTTTTTACAGGCTCAGCAGGAAAACTTGTTGATTTGGAGTCAACCATCAAAGGTTTCGATGCAATTTGCAAAGGTGAATACGATCATTTACCGGAAGCTGCTTTTTATATGGTAGGAACAATTGAGGAAGCTGTTGAAAAAGCTGAAAAAATGGCAAAAGAAGCAGCAGCGTAATGAGCAATTCTTTTAAATTAGACATAGTAAACCCAGAAAAATCCTTTTTATCAAAAGAAGATGTTATTGAAGTAGTAGTACCTGCATTTGAAGGTGATATGGGTTTTTTAAAAGATCATATATCTATAATTTCATTTTTAAAACCAGGTTTATTAAAAGTTGTAGATGCAACTACTGCTGAAGAAACATATTATGTTGAAGATGGAATTATAGAATTTAAAAATAATTGTCTATCAGTATTAACAAGTAATATTTTTGATATTAAAAAAGTCGATAAAAATAAAGTAAAAGATATTTTAACTGAAGCTGAAAAAGACTCACAAAATAATGATATTTCAGATCAAGCAAGATATTTAAATGATCAAAAAATTGAAGTTTTGAAATCTTTAACTCTAAATTAATTTAAAATTTTTTTTATTTCAGGTGTTAGTTTTTTGTAAACTTCTAGTTTAAATGGTACAGCTATTTCAGTAAGATTTTTTAAATCTATCCATTTCCAATCTAAAAACTCAGGATGTTTAGTTTTTAAGTTAATTTCTGACTTATCTCCAGTAAATCTCATAATAAACCACTTTTGTTTTTGTCCTCTAAATTTACCCTTCCAAATAATTCCTATTAAATTATCAGGCAAAATATAGGTAAAATTGCCTTCAATTTCTTTAATTAGTTTTATACTAGTAATACTAGTTTCTTCTTTTAATTCTCTTAATGCTGCAGTATAAAAATCTTCATCTTTATCAATACCTCCTTGTGGCATTTGCCAGAAATTTTTGGGGTTATCTATTCTTTTTGCAACAAATACTTTATTTTCTTTATTTAATAAAATAATTCCAACACCACTTCTTAGTGGTAGTTTCTTATATTCTTCTTTCATATTTATCCGTTAAGAAGCTTGAGAGCAAAAATTAACTGGTTATCAGTTTCACTGTTTATTACAAAAGCATCAGAACTTTCTTCAATCTCGATGTCAGGCGTTATGCCAACTTCAGAAATAGATTTACCAGAGGGTAAATAATATTTTGAAATTGTTAATCTTATTGCGCCATTATTTTTTAATGGAATTATTGACTGTACAGATCCTTTTCCATAACTATTTTCACCTATCAGAATAGCTCTTTTATGTTCTTTTAAAGCTCCAGCTACAATTTCAGATGCAGATGCAGATCCATAATTAATTAATACTATCAAAGTTTTACCATCTATAAGATCACCTTTTTTAGAAAACCATTTTCTATTTTCTGAACTTTTTCTGCTTTTTGTTGATACAATTTCACCATAATCTAAAAAAAAGTCTGAAATTCTAATAGCTTGTGATAGCAAACCTCCAGGATTATTTCTTAAATCTAAAATATAACCCTTTACTTTTTTTTTTTTAATTTCCTTAATTTTTTTTTTTATTTGTACGCTACTATTTTCGTTGAAAGAAGTTAGTCTTAAATAGCCAATTTTGTTTTCTATTATTTTTGATTTAACTGATTCAATTTCGATAATCTCTCTAGTGATATTAAAAATTATAGCTTTTTTTTCTCCTACTCTTCTAACAGTAATTTCAATGTCAGTACCAACTGGTCCTCTCATTAGATCCACAGCTTCACTTAATGTTTTACCTTGTACTTGTACATCATTAATTTTTACTATGTAGTCTCCAGCTTTTATACCAACTCTAGATGCAGGTGAATTATCAATTGGCGAAATAACTTTAACAACACCAGATTCCATTCCCACTTCGATTCCCAATCCTCCAAATTTTCCACTCGTTTCAGTTTGCATATTCTCAAACATTTCTGGAGACATATACGATGAGTAAGGGTCTAAAGATTGCAGTACTCCATTTATTGCAGCATCCATTACTTCGCTTTGATTAACTTCATCAACAAATTCTTTATTTATTTTGTCTAAAACTTCGCTAAATAAATCAATCTTTTGGTAAATATTCTTATCATTATTCGAAAAACTTTTATTTAAAAATAAAATTGAAAAAAAAATAATAAATAAAATTTTTTTACATTTAGTCATATTAATACTTTTTCTTTTGGAATAAGTTCAGACCACATTTTTTCCAATTCATAAAATTTTCTTTTTTCTGGGTTAAAAATATGAACTATTACGTCCATTCCATCTATTAGTTTCCAATCGTTACTATCTTTTCCTTCTATTTTACAATTTTTAATTCCATTACTTTTGAATTTTTCTAAAACTTGCTCTGATAAAGCTTGAATATGTCTTGATGAGGTGCCGCTAGCAATTATCATATAATCAGCAATAGAACTCTTATTTTCAAGACTAATGCTTACTATGTCTAAGGCTTTATTTGAATCTAAGGTATTTAAGATTTTTTTTTTGAGATCAGAAATTTTGTCCATTAATTATCAAAATCTTATCAAATTTATCTCAATTGAGAAGATGAAATATTAACTTTTTTAAATTTAATAAACTTTAAGTTCTTTTGTTTTAATCGTTTATATGTAATTGATTTTAAAGACTTTGCTTTGTAACCCTGTCTATCAAAGACCAGAATATTACATATTTGTGAAATTGATTTCCATTTGTGCCATCTATGGAATTGAATGAGATTGTCAGCTCCCATTATAAAATGAATATTTAATTGTTTGTCTTTTTTTTTTATATAGTTTATTAAATCAATTGTTTTATTAGATTTAATTTTATTTTCAAAAAATTTAATTTTTATAAATTTATTTATACCAATAATTTTTTTTGCAAGTTTAATTCTATTGATTAATTTTATTTTACTTTTTTTTTTAAAAGGATTTTTTTTTGTTATTGCCCAGATAATATAACTAAGTTTATATTTTTGTTTTGCTTGTTTTGAGATTTCCAAGTGACCTTTGTGTGCTGGATCAAAAGTTCCTCCTAATATGCCAATTTTTTTATTTTTTTTTTTAAATAGTTTTTTCAAAAATTATTTCCTTATTTGTCCATTTCCTTCCAAAATATATTTATAAGTAGTAAGTTGATTAAGTCCAATTGGACCTCGTGGATGAAGTTTGCCAGTTGATATACCAACTTCAGCACCAAATCCAAATTCTCCACCGTCAGCAAATTGTGTTGAGGCATTATGAATTGCTATAGAACTTTTAATTTTAGAAAGAAATTTTTTAGCAGTTTTTTTGTTTTTTGTTATTATTGAATCAGTATGAGAAGAACCATATTTATTTATATGATCAATAGCTTCAGTTACACCATTTACACTTTTTACAGAAATTGAGGGTGAAAGATATTCTGTATTCCAATCTTTTTCTTTTGCAATTTTCATTTTTCCAGAAATAAATTTTTTTATAGACTTATCTCCTATGATTTTACATCCTATTTTGATTAGTTGATTTAATATTGGCTTACAGTGTGTTTTTAAGCACATTTTATCTATTAATAAAGTTTCGGCGGCTCCACAAATACTAACATTTCTCATTTTTGAATTTTTTACAACTTTAATTGCTGTGGTTATATTTGCATCTTTGTCTACAAAGACATGACATAGTCCTTCATAATGACCAATTATTGAAACTGAAGATTTTTTTAAAACTTTTTTGACTAACCCTTTACCTCCTCTTGGTATTATTAAATCGATATAATTTTTCATACCTGCTAAAAGATAATCAACATGAGTTCTATCTCTACTTTCAACAAATTGAACACAATTTTCATCACATTTTTTATTTTTTAAAGCTCTTTTAAAAAGTTTAGCTAAAATTTTATTGGAATGAAATGCTTCTGAACCTCCACGTAAAATTACTACATTTCCACTTTTAAAACATAGAGCTGAAACATCAGACGTTACATTTGGTCTACTTTCATAAATTACACCAATTATACCAATTGGTATTGACACTCTCTTTATAATTAAACCATTTGGCCTTTTCCAAGAAGATAAAGTTTTTCCAACAGGATCTTTAAATATTATGATTTTTTTTATTGAATTTCTGATTTGTTTAATTTTTTTACTGTCTAATTTAAGTCTATCAATCATATTATTTTTAATATTTTTAGACTTTGCGTTAGATATGTCTTTTTTGTTTGCATTTAAAATTAATTTCTCATGTTTTTTTAAATATTGACTAAATTGCCTTAAAACAGAGTTTTTCTTTTTGATGCTTAAGGTGGACAAATTCAAGGAGGCAGTTTTTGCCTTTTCACCTATTTTTTTCATGTATAAATTTTTATTCATTTCTAAACTTTTACTAAGTCATCCTTATGTATAATTTCTTCTCTACTAGAATACCCTAATATATTTTTTATTTTGCTACTATGTGAACCTTTTATTTTTTCTATTTCGATTGATGAAAACGATGTTAAGCCCCGGGCACATTCAACATTGTTTTGATCTTTAACAAGAATATGATCTCCTTTTTCGAAGTTGCCGTTAATTTTCTTAACTCCTGCTGGTAATAAACTTTTTCCATTTCTGATTGCTTTTGTTGCTCCATAATCAATAATTACTTCACCTTTAGGAGCAACAGATCCAATTATCCATTGTTTTCTTGCATCAAGTTTAGAAATTTTTGGTAAAAACCAAGTACATTTTTGACTTTCATTTATTTTTTTTATTGGATTTTTGTTAACTCCATTTGCGATTACCATATAACATCCAGATAGTTGGCAAATTTTTGCTGCATCAATTTTTGTTTTCATGCCACCAGATCCATAAATATTTTCTGCTCTTGATGCATATTTTTTAATATTTTCATCTATTTTTTCTACAATCTTAATTAATTTTGTTTTTTTATTTTTTTTTGGATTGTCAGTGTAAAGTCCATCAACATCAGATAATAAAATTAAACAATCAGCACCAATTATTTGTGAAACTCTTGCTGCCAGTCTATCATTATCTCCATACTTTATTTCAGTTGTAGCAGTAGTATCGTTTTCATTAACAATTGGTACAATGCCCATTGTTAATAAATTATCAATAGTTCTTCTTGCATTAATTGATCTTCTTCTTTGTTCAGTATCATCTAAAGTTAAAAGAATTTGAGATATTTTTATTTTAAATTTTTTAAATACATTTTGGTATAAATTCATCAATTCTATTTGCCCTATAGATGCTACGGCTTGACTTTTATCAAGTTTTAATTTTTTTTTATTTAAATTTAATTTTTTGCAACCAAGTGCAATTGAGCCAGAGCTAACTATAATTATATTTTTTTTGTCATTAAATAAATATTTTATATCTTTTACAAATTCAGACAGCCATTTCTTTCTTATATTTTTTTTATCATTTATTAATAATGAAGATCCAATTTTAATTACGATAGTTTTAAAATTTTTAAGATGCATATTTTATTAATTTTGATTTAATTGTTTTAATTGAATTTTTGTCAAAAGTCGAAATTGTTATTACTTTTTTTTTTATTTTTTTTAAAAATTTATTTTTTTTTTCAATTAATTTGTTCTTATCTATCAGATCAATTTTATTAAATACAACTAATTCATCTTTCTTTAATAGTTTTTTGCTATACTTTCCAAGTTCATATCTTACCTGTTTATATAAATTTTCTATATTTTCTTCTGTAATATCAATTAAATGTATTAAAGTTTTACATCTTTCTATGTGTTTTAAAAATTTTATTCCTAGACCAATTCCAGTATGAGCTCCTTCAATTAAACCTGGAATGTCCGCTAAAGTTACTTCTTTATCGTCATAAACCACAACTCCAAGATTTGGATTTAAAGTTGTAAATTTATAGTTTGCAATTTTTGGTGTTGCACTTGTAATAGCAGCCAATAAACTTGATTTGCCTGCATTTGGTAATCCAATAATTCCAATGTCAGCTATAGTTTTTAATTGTAACCAAATTACATATTCTTCTCCTGTTCTTCCTTTGGTAAATTTTCTTGGAGCTCTATTTGTTGAACTTTTAAATCTTGTGTTCCCAAGCCCACCCTTACCACCATTTGCTGCAACAAATTCTTCTTTTTCATTTTTAAAATCGTAAATCATAGTTTTGTTATCTTCTTCAAAAACTTGAGTTCCAATTGGAACTTTTAAAATTAAATTGTTGCCACTTCTGCCTGTTCGATTTTTTCCAGAACCATCTCCACCGCGTTCTGCTTTATGATGTTGTTGATATCTGTAATCAATTAAAGTGTTTAAATTTCTTTCAGATTTTAAAATTATAGAGCCACCTTTACCGCCATCACCACCATCAGGTCCTCCAAATTCAATAAATTTCTCTCTTCGAAAGCTTGGCGATCCATTCCCACCATCACCTGCTTTAATATAAATTTTTATTTGATCTAGAAATTTCATAATACAACTCTCAATTTTTTAAGTTGTACTTATTAATTGGGTTTTACTGAAACGTAAGTTCTATCTGACTTAGTTTTTTTAAATTCAACTTTTCCTTTTACTAACGAAAAAATTGAGTGATCTTTTGCAATTCCCACATGTTTGCCAGGAAAAATTTTTGTCCCTCTTTGTCTAACAATAATATTACCAGGAATTACGAATTGACCACCATATTTTTTGACGCCAAGTCTTCGACCCGCACTATCACGTCCATTTCTAGATGATCCACCTGCTTTTTTTGTTGCCATAATTTATATAAATTTATTTATCTTTATTTTCTACTTCTTTTTTTATCGTTTTTTTAGCTGGAACTGAGTTTTTTTTAACTTCTGAAATTATAGAACCATCTTTAGAAAAAATTTTACTTATTTTTATTAAAGAATATTGCTGTCTATGTCCATTTTTTCTTCTTGAATTTTTTCTTCTTCTTTTTTTAAAAATTAATATTGTTCTATTTTTTCCATTTTTAATTAATTCTGCTTCAACTTTTGCACCACTTAACAATGGAGTACCAATTTCAATTTTTTTATCGTCTCCATAAGCAAGAATCTCTTTAAATTCTATTTTATTATCAGGTTTTGAATTTTCTAATTTCTCAATTTTTAAAATTTCGCTAGCTTTTACTTTGTACTGCTTGCCACCTGTCTGTATTACTGCATATGTCATTGTTAAATCCAAATTTTATAATCAGCAATATAGTTCGGGACTTGTTATAGTCAAGCTGAATAACTTAAAAATTGTCCTTTAAATCTCTTAATTTTGAAAAGGTTTCTAATGAATTATTATTGTTAAAATTTAATTTAGTTTGAATATCAAGATTATCTGATCTTAAAAAAATATTACATTCTAATTCATCTTTAATAGTTGATGGAATTGTGGGCAAATTATTTTTAAGATTTTTTTTAATGTTAATTATTTTATTTTTTAAATTTTTATTATTTGGGTCATATTTTATACAAAATTTTGAATTTTGCAGAGTATATTCATGCCCACAAAAAATTTTAGTATCTAAAGGCAAACTTTTAAAAAAATTTAGTGATTTATGCATTTGTAAATAGGTTCCTTCAAAAATTCTTCCACATCCCAGTGAGAACAAAGTATCTCCAGTAAAGATATTTTTTTCATTAAAAAAATGAAAACATATATGCCCAAGAGTGTGCCCTGGTATATGTATTATTTTTGCCTTAAAGCTATTTTCAGACCAAACTTCTCCATCTTTAACTATTATGTCGATATCTGGAATTCTTTTATCATCATCAATGTATCCAACTACCTTTGCATTATATTTTTTTTTTAATTCACTATTACCTCCTACATGATCATAATGATGGTGTGTGTTTAAAATAAAAGTTAGTTGAATTTTTTTTTTGTCTAAATAATTTATTATTGGTTGAGCTTCACCAGGATCAACAACACAAGCATTTTTATTTTTTTCATCAATAATTAAATATGAATAATTATCTTTTAAACAAGGAATAATTTCAATTTTCATTTTCAATTAGAAAAATCCCTAATTCTGAAGAAAGATTTTTTAAATTAAGATTCATTTTATTAATATTAGAAGTTTTTTGTTCATGTAATGCAATTGACTTATATAACTTAATCCTCTTTTTTGAACAAAAATTAAAAAAATCTTTTATTGTACACATATGTAAGTTTGGAGTATTATACCATTCATCAGGTAAATTTTTTGTTATTGGCATTGTTCCTTTAAAAAGCAAATGCGATCTAACCTTCCAATATCCAAAATTAGGAATTGTAACTATAGCTTTATTTGCTACTCTTAAAAGATCATTTATTACTTTTTCTGGGTTATAAAACGCTTGTAGTGTTTGACTTAAAATGACGTAATCAAAAGATAAATTAGGAAACTGCTGTAAATCTTTTTCTGCATTACCTTCAATAACAGCTAATCCTTTACCAATACAAACTTGAACATTTTTTTTGGATATTTCTAATCCTCTAGTATCAATATTTTTATTATCTTTTAAATATTTCATTAAAATACCATCTCCACAACCAACATCGAGAACTCTAGTATTATTTTCTATTAATTGTGCAATTATTTTGAACTCTTTTTTCATATATATTTTAGTAATTTGCTTCTACAAAATTTTTTACTGATTTTAAAAAATCAGGTACATCTAATAGAAATGAATCATGTCCTTTATCACTATTTATTTCTATAAAACCAACATCTGATCCAGAGGAATTTAGAGCAATAACAATTTCTTTATTTTCAGATGTAGGATAAAGCCAGTCTGATGTAAAAGAAATTATAAAAAATTTTGTTTTACTTTCTTTAAAAGCATTAGAGAGATTTCCATTATATTGTTTTATTAAATCAAAATAGTCCATCGCTCTTGTTATATAAAGATAGCTGTTAGCATCAAATCGATCTACGAAAGCTGAACCTTGGTGTCTTAGATAACTTTCAATTTGAAAATCAGCATCAAAACTAAATTTTAAATTATCTCTTTCTTGAAGTTTTCTGCCAAATTTTTCTTCTAAACCTTTTTTTGAAAGATAAGTAATATGTGCTGCCATTCTTGCAACAGCCAAACCTTTATCTGGTGATGAATTTGTATTAAAATAATTTCCTTTATTCCAGTTTTGGTCTGCCATAATCGCCTGTCTACCTAATTCATTAAGTGCAATATTCTGAGCAGAATGGCTAGCCGAACAAGCAATTGGTACAGCAGTTTTAGATTTATTTGGATAGTTAGCTACGAATTGTAAAACCTGCATACCTCCCATGGATCCACCTGTTACACAAAATAATTTATCAATTTTAAAAAACTCCAATAGGTTATACTGGGCATTTACCATATCGTTAATCGTGATAACTGGAAAATTTGTATCAAGTCTTTTACTAGTTGATGGTTCAATATAGCTAGGTCCATATGATCCCATGCATCCACCAATTACATTTGCACATATTACAAAAAATTTATTTGTATCTATTGATTTATTTGGTCCAACTAAATGTGACCACCACCCACTTTTATTTGTTATTGGATTGATGCCACTTACAAACTGATCTCCCGATAAAGCATGAAAAGCTAAAATAGCATTATCTTTTTTTTCATTTAACTTGCCATAGGTTTCATATGCAAGCGGGTAATTATTTATAGTCTTTCCACAATCTAAAGTAAGTGGTTTTTTTATAATTATTTTTTTAATATTCTTTTCAGTATTCATAATATTGCACCGAAAATGAATTGTGAGAAAAAAACTTATTTAGCGGTTTTTTTTAAGCGCTCGCAATTCAGATAAATCAGCGCACTTTTTTGTACTAAATGAGATTCCATATGTCAATTTTTTTTATTAATTTTATTAATTCTGTGTAAAAGTAGATAATTTTATTTATAAAGATAAGTATAAATTAATAATAAATGATAATGACATTGCCCAAATTTAGAAAAATTAATGTTCAATCTTATAAGCCTGGAAAATCAAGATTATCCAGTATAAAAAAAATTGTAAAATTATCTGCAAATGAGTCTGCCCTAGGTGTAAGCCCTAAAGTTAAAAAAGAAATTAATAATAAAATTAATTTTTCTAAATATCCTGACAATAAGTCAAAAAATTTAAGACTAGCCATTTCAAAAAATTTTAAATGTAAATTTGAAAAAATTATTTGTGGTGCTGGTTCAGATGAAATTATTCAAATTATTTGCCAGTTATTTTTAAAACCAAAAGATGAAGTAATTGTCCCTCAATACAGTTTTTTAATGTACAGGATTTATTCAAAACTAACTGGTGCCAATGTAGTATATGCAAAAGAAAATAATTATAAAATATCTGTTTCAGAAATAATAAAAAAAGTATCTAAAAAAACAAAAATTGTTTTTTTAGCAAACCCAAACAATCCAACAGGTACTTATTTAAAAAAAAATGAGTTAATACAATTAAGAAAAAAACTTAGAAACAATATTTTGTTGGTTGTTGATGATGCGTATGATGAATATATTCAAAAAAAAGATTATGCATCAGGGTTAAAGCTTTTTAATAAAAGTAAGAACGTTTTTATACTTAGAACTTTTTCTAAAATATATGGACTTGCAGCATTAAGAATAGGATGGGGATATGGACCAAAAAAAATAATTGATGCTATGAATATTATTAAACCTCCATTTAACGTAAATATGGCTGCTCAATTAGGAGCGATTGCATCTTTAAATGATAAAAGTTTTGTTAAAAAATCAATTAGACATAATATTGCATGGGCTAATAAAATTAAAAAATTTTTAAATAAATTTAAAATAATAACAAATGATGTTAATACTAATTTTTTTTTACTAAATTTTAATAAGTGTAGATATTCTGCAATTTATATTCAAAAAAAATTAGAAAGTAATGGAATTATTTTAAGATCTATGAAAACTTATAAAATTAAAAATGCTCTGAGGTTAACAATTGGTAATAGTAGTGATAATACTAAACTTATAAGTATTCTTAATAAAATTTTTAAAAAATGATAAAAAATATTCTTATAATAGGGTGTGGATTAATTGGCTCTTCAGTTTTAAGAGCAGTATATTCTAAAAAAATATCAAAAAATATTTATATTTATGAAAAATCAAAAAAAAATATTTTAATAATTAGAAAATTGAGAACTGGATGCAATATAATAAATAATTTTAAAAAAATTAATATAAATTTTGATTTAGTAATTTTTTGCACTCCAATGAGTCAATATTCAAAAAATATTTCAAGAATAAATAAATTTCTTACAAATAAAACAATTGTAACTGATGTTGGTTCTACTAAAGAATTAAGCTCAAAAAATGTTAAGAAAAAATTAAAAAAAAATATAACATGGATACCCTCTCATCCAATATCTGGATCTGAAGTAAGTGGAGCGATGCATGGAGATAAAAATCTATTTAAAAATAAATGGTGTGTTTTAATTAAAGAAAAAAATATTAATAAAATGCATTTATCTAAACTTAAATTGTTTTGGAAAAAATTAGGTGCTAAAGTTGTTATGATGAATCCAAAAGAACATGATGTTATTTTTTCAATAACAAGCCATTTACCTCACTTAATTGCTTATAACTTGGTTAAAACAGCAACTGATTTTGAAAAAAGGAAAAAATTGAATTTAATTCAATATAGTGCTGGTGGTTTGCGTGATTTTTCACGTATAGCGGCTAGTAATGAAGTAATGTGGCGAGATATTTTTTTTAGTAATCAAAAAAATATTATTTCTGCCATAAGTTTGTTTATTAAAAATCTAAATTTATTTAAAAATGATATTAAGTTACAAAATAATAATAAAATAATTAAAAAACTAATTAATACTAAAAAAGTTAGAAAAAAAATAATTAAATTAAGACAAGATATAAACAAACCTGATTTTGGAAGATTCTAATCAAAAATTAAAGTTACTAATCAGTTTACCTAAATATTTTTCATACTTATTGGACGATTTAATAGCCGATTTATAAATTGGTTTTCTAGCTTGATTAAAACTAACTGTCTTAATTATTCTTTTATTTTCATAATGTTTTAAACAATTTGGATCCCAAGCAAGATCACAAAATTTAATTAAATTTTTTATTTCTTTTTCTGGATTATTTACTAAATTTTCATAATTTAAATCATAAATATTATTTAAAAAATATTTTTTCCAAAATTTCATAATATCTTCGTATTGATTGTAGTATTTAGCTAAATCCCTTAAATCATTAGAAAAATTTAATGTTCCACCAAAATAGTTTTTAAAATTTGACCAACAAACATCTACTGGATTTCTTTTACAATTAATTATTTTTAAATTGGGAAAAATATTAATTAAAAAACCTATATATCTAAAATTAAGCGGCGTTTTATCAGTAAATGATTTTTCTGAATTATCTATAGATGATATTTGATGCAAGTAGTAATCTTGCGAGTTATTTAATTTTTTTTCTAAATTATTAATTTCATTAAAAATTTCTATGTTTTTGTCTTGTAAAAAGTTTTTATTAATTATTGATGGAATAAAAGGAATTTCACCTCCACCAAAAACATCATTATGTGAAGATAGTATTTGTTCGATTAATGAAGTTCCAGATCTAGGCATGCCTAAAATGAAAATTATTTGTCTTTTATTTTTTTTTATTCTGAAATTTTTATAATTATTAAAAATTTTTTTTACTTTTTCAAATTTTACAATATCATCTTGAATGTTATAATTTGTAATTTTCTTTTTTATTAAATTTCCTTTATTGTAATGATTAAAAGCATTTTCATAATCATTTATATCTTCATAACATTTCCCTAATCCAAAATGCAGTTGAAGAATTTCATAGTCATTTAATTTTGTATCAGAAACTTTTTTTAACATAATTTTGAAGTGCTCATTATTTTCATCATATTTTGTTATGAGTGATAATACTCTGTCAGCCTCAGAAAAATTGGGATTAATTTCTAATGTTTTTTTTAAATATTCTTTTGATTTTTCAAATTCACCTAAACTTTGGTAAATTATCGCTAAATTAAAATTTGTTACCAAAATGTTACTATTTATTGATAAAGACTTTTTGTAATATTTAATTGCTTCATTAATTAAATTTAAATCTTTTTTTAAATTTCCTAAATTATTTAAAATATTAATATAGTTTGGTTCTAATTCTAAACCTCTTTGAAAATGTTTTTCTGCCTCTATGAATTGCTCTAAATTATGATAACTAATTCCAAGATTATTTAGGTGTAATACATTTCTTGGATAAAGCAGAAGTGCTTCCTGCATTATTTTAACAGAATTATTAAATTCACCTTTTTTTTGAAAAGCCAATGAAAGCATATTAAAAACCACCGGATGTTGTGCTTTTTTTAACAGTATTTTTGAATCTAAAATAACCTCATCCAATAGTCCTGCTTGTAGTTTATTAGTAATTTTTTCAACTTTTTTTTTTAAATCAATATTTGATAGCATTTATTTCATTTTTCCGATTACGCTAAGATTAGCATTTTGCTTTATCTCATTAATTGTTTTTTTAATATTCATAATAACTACTTTTTTTTTGGGACCATAAGCATGTATTAATGATTTTTTATTTATACATACTGCAACATGACCTGTCCAAAAGATTAAATCATTTTTTTTAAAAAGCTTAGTATTTTTTGATTTTTTGAAAAATCTAATTTGATCTTTTGTGTCTCGTGGACAAAATTTGTTATTATATTTATAAAATATTTGAACTAATGCGGAACAATCTATACCTCTAAAATTTGCACCTCCCCATTTATATCTAATGTTTTTAAAAATTTTTATTTTTGAGAAAATACTTTCTTTTTTACTTATTGGAGCTACATCTTTTTTTTTAATCCAATAGTTGTCAAATTTATAAAATTTATTTTCTTTCTTTTTTACACTTATAAATGAACAAAAACTTAATTTTTTTTTAGTTTTAGAATTTTTATTAGGTTTTTTATATACTATTGCAAATATTTTTTTTATTTTATGAGTTGCTTTAAATTTATTAACATAATTTATTTTTTTGACATAACCAGTGTAATTATCAAATGATGTTTTTATTTTTAACCAATTTTTATTTTTTAATAAAATTTTAAATTTTTCACCATATAAAATTTGAGAACTAATTTTACATTTACGAGAAGGTTTCTCATAAAGATAAACAGCTGTACTTTTACAAAAAAAATTATTTTTCACGAATTCTTAATTTATCTTTAATAAACCATAAACAAATTAAAGATGGAATAACCATTATAGCAGTTAAAATAAAAAATATTCCCCAATCCCCGTTAAGCCAATCTACTAATGCGCCAGATGAGGATGCAAGTGTGGTTCTCCCAGCTGTTCCAATAGAAGCAAGGAGTGCATATTGAGTTGCAGTATATGTTCTATCAACAAGCAATGATATAAATGCAACAAATGCTACAGTTGCAAAAGCTGCTGCCATATCATCAAATATAACTGCAATAGCAAATAATAATTCGGATTTTTCGCTCCAAGCCAAAACAGTAAATAGTAAGTTAGTTGCTGCCATTAAAATTCCAGCTAAAAACATTGCTTTTAAAACTCCAGACCTAATTACAAAGAGTCCCCCAAATAATGTAAAAACAACAGTTGTCAGCCAACCTAAAGTTTTTGAATAAATGGCAATGTCTTCTTTTGAAAATCCTATTTCTTTATAAAAAATTATAGACATGCGTCCAAGAAATGCTTCTCCTATTTTAAATAAAAAAACAAATCCTAAAATTCCAATAGCTATAGAAAAACCATTTTTTTTGAAAAAACTTATGATGGGACCTCCTATAGTTCCAGATATCCAGGCTATAATATTAGTTATAGTATTTTTTGATCCAAGTTTACTTTCTATTAGTTTGTCTGTTTCTTTTTGTTTTAATTGTCTATCAGTTAAAATTGGTTCATGCACAAACATTAATCCAATACTCATTAAAATTATAATTATTCCTAAAATTAAAAAAGTCATTTGCCAGTAATTTGTAATGCCAATATTTTCTAAATATTCAGCAGTAAGTAATGCCATCATTCCTCCCAATTTATATCCCGACCACCAACCTACAACTGCCATTGCAGCACCTGCAGCCATTGATTTTCCTTCATTTTCTCCAATTTGTTCAATTCTTAAAGCATCAACTGTGATGTCTTGAGTTGAAGATGCAATTGCAATGAATAAACCAATTATGATTATTAATGTTAAATTTTCAGTTGGATTAACAAGACTCCAAATAATTAGGCAAACTAAAATTGTAATTTGCATTAATACTATCCAACCTCTTCTATGCCCTAATTTTTTTGTTAGAACTGGAATTTGAAGCCTATCTATTAAAGGAGCCCACAAATAATTGAAAGCGTACACACTAAATATTAAACCTGCCCATCCAATAGTTGAACGACTAAGACCCTCTTCTTTAAGCCATAAACTTAAACTGCTGCCAATTAATACCCAAGGAAAACCTGATATAGCACCAAGAAGTAAAATTTTAATCATTCTCTTATCTAAATAAATAGAAAAACTTTCAGATAAAGATTGTTTTTTTAGTTCAAGCATAATTAATTTCTCCAAAAAGAAGGAAGAAATAAAACTAATATAGCAAATAATTCTAACCTTCCTAATATCATGCCAATACTTAATACCCATTTAGAAAAATCTGGTAGAATAGAAAAACTTCCATTTGGTCCAATAATTGTACCCAAACCAGGTCCAACGTTTGAAATTGCTGTTGCTGCACCAGAAATAGAAGTTATGAAATCCAAACCGGAAAGTGACAATAAAGCAGTCATTACAAAAAATATTATTATATACAAATATATAAATGAAATAATAGAAGCCATAAATTTTTCATCCACACTATTATTGTCATATTTAATTATGAAAATTCCTCTAGGATAAATAACTTTTTTTAATTGATTAATTAAAAAAAGATATAATATTTGAACTCTAAAAATTTTTATTCCACAAGTAGTGGATCCAGCACAACCACCAATAAACATTAATATAAGGAAAAACATTAAAGAGAAGCTTCCCCAATTATCAAATTCTTTTGTTACATATCCTGTGCCAGTCAAAATTGATATAACATTAAAGGATATTGCTCTTAAACTAATTTCTTCAAAATTTTTATTTTGCAAAAATAAATAAAAAAATAATATAAGTATTGAAATTATAATTATTTTAACAAATGATTTTATCTGAGAATCTGAAATGAATATTTTTTTATTTCCACTTAAAAATTTAATATAAGCAATAAAAGGTATGCTACCCAAGATGATAAAAATTATCGAAGTTATTTCAATAGTTGCACTATCAAAATATCCTATAGATTCATTGTAATTAGAAAAACCACCAGTGGCAATTGTTGTCATGGAGTGTGTTAAACTATCAAAAAAGTTCATTCCAAAGATTTTATAAAAAAAAGCACAAATCAATGTTAATCCTAAGTAGATTAAAATTAGTCTTATTGAAATTTCTTTTGACTTGGGTAAAATTTTTTCAGATTTATCACTACTAGATATCTTAAATAGTTGCATTCCTCCAACATTCATTATTGGCATTAACGTTATGGCCATTACAATTATACCAATTCCACCAAGCCATTGAAGAATTGCCCTCCAAAAAAGAATTGCTTTAGGTGAGTCATTTAAATTTGTAATTATGGTTGAACCAGTAGTTGTTATACCCGACATGCTTTCGAAGATCGCATCAGTTACTGATAATTCAAGATTTGAAAAAATAAACGGTAATGACCCAAATATTGCAATACTAATCCAAGATAAAGACGTTAATAAAAAAGCTTGTTGTAAATTTAATTTTTTTTCATGATTTAAATTTGATAAAAAAAACAATACTCCAAATATTATTGTTATTATTCCAGCACCAATAAATGAGGAATCTAGTTCATTATAAATAACCTGAATTATAATTGGAATTATCATTGAGATGCCTAGAATAATTTGGAGAACACCTAAGGTAAAAAAAACAGTTTTATAATTGGACATTTTGAATGGACATTATTTTATGGTAAATAAATTTCAACTCTATAAGAATTAATAAAAACCCCAAATATAAGATATTTTGTTATTATAAATCGTGATTGAAAAAATAAATTTAGATAAAACTAATGCTTGGCCATTTGTTGAGGCAAAAAAAATATTACGAGACAAAAAAATTTCTATTGAAAAAAAGGGAAAAATTACTTTACAAACTGGATATGGCCCAAGTGGTCTTCCTCATATAGGAACTTTTGGAGAAGTTGCCAGAACTTCAATGATAGTTAACGCACTAAATCACCTTATAGATATACCAAAAGAAATTATTACATTTTCTGATGATATGGACGGACTAAGAAAAATTCCAGATAATGTACCTAATCAAGAACTTTTAAATCAAAACTTGCATAAACCTTTGACCAGTGTACCTGATCCCTTTAAAAAATATAATAGTTTTGGAGAACATAATAATGGGATGTTAAAAAATTTTTTAAATCAATTTAAATTTCAATATAATTTTAAAAGTTCCACTGTTCTTTATAAGTCTGGATTTTTTAATTCCACATTACAAATTGTTTTAGAAAAATATCAAGATATCATGGACATAATTATTCCAACACTAGGCAAGGAGCGTCAAAAAACATACAGCCCATTTTTACCAATTTGTCCAGAAACTGGAGTTGTTTTAGAAATTCCTGTTCTAGAAATTTTAAAAGAAAAATCAAAAATAATATTTGATAATAATGGGAAAAAACTTGAGGTTAGTATTTTAGATGGAAATTGTAAATTGCAATGGAAGGTAGATTGGGCCATGAGATGGTACGCTCTTGATATTGATTTCGAAATGTATGGAAAAGACTTAATTGAGAGTGCAATCTTATCAACAAAAATAATTAAGTTAATGGGAAAAAATAATCCATCAGGATTTGCTTATGAGCTTTTTTTAGACGAGAAAGGTGAAAAAATTTCTAAATCAAAAGGTAACGGTATTACAATTGATCAATGGTTAAAATATGCCTCACCAGAGAGTTTATCTTTGTTTATGTATCAAAATCCAAAAAGAGCAAAAAAACTTTATAAAGAAATTGTACCAAAGGCAGTAGATGAATATTTAGATTTTATTGAGAAAGGA
This sequence comes from uncultured Pelagibacteraceae bacterium, assembly GCA_902587735.1. Taxonomy (GTDB): domain Bacteria; phylum Pseudomonadota; class Alphaproteobacteria; order Pelagibacterales; family Pelagibacteraceae; genus Pelagibacter. The sequence continues at coordinate 4,810 of CACIML010000005.1, read as the reverse complement.
AATAATCAAAATGAAATACAATTATTGATGAATCCAGTTTGGCATGTACATAATGGAAAAATGCCAAAGGAAAAAATTATCATGACTTTTTCAATGTTATTAAACTTAGTAGAAGCAAGTAATGCAGATACAAAAGAATTGCTATGGAAATTTGTCAAAAAATATAAAAAGGATATTTCTGAGAATGAATATCCAATTTTTGATAATTTGATAAGTTATGCAATTAAGTATTTTCAAGATGTAATTAAACAAAAGAAAAAATACAAAAAACCAAGCGATAGTGAAAAAAATGCTCTTAAAGCATTAATCAATACTTTAGAAACTTGTAATGATGAAATGACTCCAGAAGATATTCAGACTAAAATTTATTCTTCTGGTAAAGAGAATGGCTATAAAGAAAATTTAAGAGATTGGTTTAAATTAATTTATGAAGTAGTTTTTGGGGATGAAAATGGACCTAGAATGGGAAACTTTATAAGTTTTTTTGGAGTTAATGAAACTAAACAACTTATTAAAGATAAAATAAAATAATGTTCACAAAATTACGGTCTTTAATTTTTAAACTTGATCCAGAAACTGCTCATAATTTAGCAATAAAATCTTTAAAATTTAATTTAGTTCCAAATATTTTTGATGAAAATAAAAATGACCCCATGTTTAAAACAAATTTATTTGGAAAACAAATTGAGAATCCAATAGGTTTAGCAGCTGGATTTGATAAAAATGCAGAAGTATATAATTCATTGTTTAGATTAGGGTTTGGCTTTGTAGAAGCTGGAACTATTACACCTATAAAACAAGTTGGCAATCCAAAACCAAGAGTTTTTAGACTTGAAGAAGATCGGGCACTTATTAATAGGTTAGGATTTAATAGTTTTGGCGCCGACAATGTAAGTTCTAAAATTAAATCAAACCAGCCAACTGGTTTATTAGGTGTAAACATAGGCCCCAACAAGGATAGCAAAGATAAATTAAATGATTATCTGGTTTGTCTTAAAAAATTTCATGATATTGCAGATTATATAACTATAAATATTTCATCACCTAATACAGAAAATTTAAGAGATTTTCATGATCAAAATAAATTAGAAAAATTAATAGGTTCAATTGATTTACAAATGAAAAAATTTAAATCAAATACACCAATAGTCGTTAAAATTTCACCAGATATTTTAGATGAACAGGCAACTCAGATAAGCGAGATATTATTAAATCATCAAGTTAAAGCAATAATTGTCTCAAATACCACTGAAGGGTACAGAGAAAATTTAAATAACATATCAAAACATCAAAAAGGTGGATTATCTGGAAAACCTTTAGAATCAAGATCGAATCAATTAATAAATATTTTTTATAATTTATTAAAAGGTAAAATACCAATTATTGGTGTTGGAGGTGTTGATTCCGGAGAAAGCGCTTATGCCAAATTTTTGGCTGGCGCAAATTTTATACAACTATATACAGGAATGGTTTACGAGGGTCCTAATATTGTTGTTAAAATTAAAAAAGAGCTTAAAGAATTATTGATAAATAAAGGCGTAAGTAGTTTTCAAGATATAATTGGCAAGAAAGAAAATTAATTTTTTTGTATATATTTTTTTCTTAAATTAGAAAAAAATCTTCTAATAAAAGCTGCAGAAATTCCAAGCACAATAGCAAAAATAATAGAAATTATTCCATAAATAATTGAAAAATTTTCTGAAAGATTTTTAATAAAATTTGAAAAAGGAGCCAAATTTTTTGTGCCATTATTAACTATTTGTTTTGCATCATGAACTGCAAAAAAACTATCGTATGCAATAGCTATACCTACAGCCAATAAAAGAATCGCTAAAAGAGTTTTTAGTTCTGAGCTATCAATAAACTCACCAATTTTTTGACCAATTTGTACACCAAGAATTGATCCACAAACTAACATTGAAACTAAAATTAGGTCTATGGATCCATAATTAAACGCATGAAGAACTGTTACAATTGCACTAACAAAAATAGTTACAAATAAAGATGTTCCTGGAATTAACTTAGTTGGCATTCCTATAATATAAATCATTGCAGGAACCAATATAAATGCGCCGCCAATACCCATAATTGCCGCTATAAAACCAACTAATAAACCAATTATAATTGGAGTAAAAGCACTTTCATATAATTTTGATTTTTTAAATCTCATTCTCAAAGGAAGACCATGTATCCAATAATGAGAATGTAATTTTTTTTTTATAATAATTTTTTTTCTAGCTCTATCTATTTCTCCAATACCTTGAACTAACATTGCAGTTCCAATAATAGCCAGTACATACATGTAAGCTAAGGAAATAACTATGTCTATTTTTCCTATTCCTTTAAAGTAACTAAAAGTAATAATTCCAATAATTGTTCCTGCCACTCCACCAGCAACTATCATTAATCCCATTTTATAATCCAATGTGTTTTTTAACCAATGAGTTGTTGAACCTGAAACGGATGTAGCAAGTATATTATTTGCTTCATTAGCAACAGCATATGTTGGAGGTATTCCCATAAAAATTAAAAAAGGAGTCATAAGAAATCCACCACCAACTCCAAACAATCCAGATAGGATGCCAACAACTGTACTAAGAGAAAAAATTGCTATTAGGTTTACTGATACTTCTGCAATGGGTAGAAAAACTTCCATTTATTTTTTTAATTTAACATTAAAAAAGTTCCTATGACAACCACTATCCAGTAGATAAATAATATAAAATTAACTCCAGTTTTTACAAAATTAATCGCAAATTTTTGAGGTAATTTTTTTAAAATTTTTATGTAATTTTGATTGAAGATTTGGAGCATTTTTTCTGGGTAACATAACTCAAAGGCTTTTGCTATAATTATTTTGACAATTCACAATTTTGCTGTCCTTAATTTAGTTAACTTTCAATATATAAACTTGACGAGATCATCATCACATCTTATACAGGCACTTTAATTGTTATGTCTAAAAAATGTGAATTAACTGGAAAAATACCTTTAAAGGGGCATAAAGTTAGTCATGCCAACAATAAAGTTAAAAGAAGATTTTTGCCAAATTTAAAAAAAGTTAAATTTACCAGCAATATTTTAAAAAGAAATTTAAGACTTAGTGTATCAAATGCTGGAGTTAGATCAGTAGATAAAAAGGGCAGTTTTGATCAATTTTTAAAAAATGCAAAAAACAAAAATCTATCTCCGCGATTAAAAAAAATTAGAAAAACAATTCTAGCAAAAACTGCTTAATGAATAGGCTACTGCCACTTCTCTCAGTTTTAATGGGAGTTGTTGTTTTATCATCTAATTATTTAGTTCAATTTCCAGTCAATTATTATAATTTAGAAAACATATTAACTTATGGTGCATTTACTTATCCAATTGCATTTTTAATTACAGATTTAGCAAATAGATCTTATGGAAAATTAGTAGCTAGAAAAATTGTTTTTATTGGTTTTATTTTAGGTATTGCTTCTACACTTTTTTTTTCAACAAATTTTTCGGATTTAATTTCAATAAGAATTGCCATTGGATCAGGTTCTGCATTTATAGCTGCACAATTATTAGATGTAAAAATTTTTGATCATTTAAGAAAGGAAAAGTGGTTTATTGCACCATTAGCTTCATCATTTATTGGTTCAATAGTTGATACTTTTTTATTTTTTTTCATTTCATTTTACGGAACCGGAATACCTTGGATCACATTATCTTTTGGAGATTTGGCTGTAAAAATTTTAGTAGCTTTGATTATGTTAATACCTTTTAGAATATTACTAAACACTTTTAAAGAAGCTTAGTTAGGAATAATTATTTATATAAAAATTTATAAGATAAAATTTTATAAACTAATTTAGCCACTAAAAAATTATAAGAATTAAATCCCTTAATTGGAGACAATTCATTTATATCTGCTCCAACAATATTAGAATTTTTTGTAGCTATTTTTATTATATTTAAAGTTTCATCCCAGAATAATCCTCCAGGTTCTGGAGTACCAGTTGCAGGCATTATGCTTGAATCTAATCCATCAACATCGAATGTTAGATAAACATTTTTATTTTTAATCAACTGTTTAAATTTTTTTAAATTCCACTTAGCTTTATTTTTTGCCCAAAAGATATTAATTCTATATGAGTTTTTTTTTAAATAAAGGATTTCATTTTGTGAAATATTTCTTATTCCAAATGAAATTACTGATACATTTTTATTATCTAAGCATCTTTTAATCGCTGATGCATGTGAAAACTTTTCTCCATTATAACTTTCTCTTAAATCGGCATGTGCATCAAAATGTAACAAACATAAGTTTTTATATTTTTTTGCAAAAGGAGCAATACATCCAGGTGTAATAGAATGTTCTCCACCTAATGTTATTGGGAAAAGTTTTTTATTTAAAATCTCTTTATTAATATTTGATATTTGCTTTAGAGCTTTTTTTATATTTTTATCAATTTTAAATGGTTTTAATGTTTTGATTCCAATTTTTTTATAAGGCTCACAGTGTAATTCTTCATCATATAATTCTACTTGATGTGAAGCTTTGATAATTTCTTTTGGACCATTTTTTGTTCCCCCACCATAACTAACAGTTTTTTCTAAACCAAAAGGTACAACAACTACTCTTTCTTTAAAATTGAATTTATTATCAATTCCAAGAAAACCATTTTTATTAGATAGGTATTTCAATTTTTTATCCAAATATTTTTGAAAAGTTTTTTCTAGTTCTATTTTTCCAGTCACCTCTATGATATGAATCACTTGCAATTAATGGCAATACACTAGTTGCTTCAGCAAAAACCATTTGTTCTTTAGTTACATCTAC
>CACIML010000004.1 GCA_902587735.1 uncultured Pelagibacteraceae bacterium | reverse complement strand
CAAAAAAAAGCACGATGGTAGTTGAAACTCACACAACTTATAACAAAGAAGTTAAAGAAAATGATGAGGTAGATGTTTTTATATCATACTTTAATCACGATAAAAAAAGATTACATTATAAATTAGAAATGTATGATAAAGCCAAAAATACACTCTCCGCTACAACTGAAGTTATATCACTTTATATTGATTTAAAAGTTAGAAAAGTAGCAGAGTTTGAAAATGAAAAAATAAAAATAATGGATGATTTTATTTTAAATAATAATAAAAATTTTAATAAAGAGGGATTAAAATTTCAAAATAAGATAAAAAAATAAACCTAACTTATTTAAATTTTTGCCACTCACTAATTGGAGTTATAAATTTTTCTATTTTGTTAGAAGTTTTAGATATTAAAGATACATCAGCCGATATAGAAATTCTTTCATTGTTTGATTCACTTGGACTAGTTGAATGAAAAGTTTTTGAAGGAAATATAATAATATCATCTTCATTAGGTTCAATTTTTATTTGTGCAGCGTTCATGCCATTTAATTTTACAAAATTAGCTGCTCTTGTTGAAATTGAATCAAAAGTACCTGGTACCATTTCATTTTGTTTATAATTGTCATGAAAGTTTATAGCTCCTTGATCTTTATCTTTCTTTAAATAGTATGCAAAAGATAAATGAGACTGCGAGTGATTGTGATAACTTATATATTCATTTTTTCTTGATATTGTTGCCCATGATCTTTGAAAATATAAATCTATTTTTTCCTCATTGTAACCAATTTTTTTGATATATTTGATTATATGTTTTTCAATAAGATCATGTAGAACTTCAAATTTTTTTTCTTTATACAGATATTCATGACCGTGAGCATCTCCAGTCCAAGAAGAGCGTTCGCTATACATTTTTTTTTCATTATTTTTGCTTTCCTTTTCTTGATTGTATACTTCTTGAATTAAATTTTTTCTTACAGTTTCATCTAGTCCAAGTGCAGATTTATATATTGTTAATGGAAATAAATTTAAAAATTCCATAAATATTATTTTATATTAAGTGCCTTTTTTATATTTTCATTTATATCAAGTTTATAAAACATAAGGTTCTGGTCTTGCACTTTTTTTTAAAACTCTTTCAACTGCAAAAGAGCTTATATCTATCGATTGATAACTTCCAGATGTTATAAGTTCAGTTAATGCTCTACCAATACCTGGGGCTTGCATTAAACCTCTGCCAGTAAAACCTGAAGCTATATAAACATTTTCATATTTTGGATGTTTTCCAACTACAGCGTTATTGTCCAATTTATTACAGTCATAATAACCTGCCCATCCACCAGTTAATTTTAGTTCTTCAAATGCCGGTATTCTCTTAGCAAGAGCTGGCCAAACTAATTCTTCAAAATCATTCCAAGCTGGTTCCAAATCTTCAGCATCAAAAACTGAATTAGGTGACCCAGCTAAATACTCCTTACCTTCTGGTCTCCAATATACGCCTGTAGTTAAATCACCTATTAAAGGCATATCTGGAATATGTTTAGGACACTTAACTCTAAAAACAGTATGTTTTTGTGGAACAACAGGAATATCGTCTAATAATTTTTTTGTCCAGCAGCCTGCAGCTGAAATAATAACTTTTGCTTTAATTTCAGAGATATTTTTTACTTCTCCTTTTATAAATTCAGCCCCTAACTCAATGGCTTTACTTTTTAGTGCTCCATGAAACATAAATGGATCGATCCAACCTTCGCTTTTATTGTCTGTATAAGTTGCTGTTTCAATTCCTTCATTATTTATATATGAAAATATTTTTGATAGTTCAGGACCTTTGATGTTTTTTGTTCCTGCATCACAAGCTTTGTGATTTTCTAAAGCTCTATACTGCTCTTCAGCATGTTCTGGTCCAAACATAAGCAAATAACCATTGGGAACCATGCTTGCTGTTGGATTAGGGTTTTTCTCTGTTTTCAATAATTCTGGTATTTGAAAAATAAACTCTCGAGCAAATTTTCCTAATAAAATATTTTCTTTTTGAAAAAATTGTCTTCTAAAACCTCCTAAAGATAAAGGGAAAGAAGCATTTTTATAAGTTGGGTCTCTTTCAATAACTTTTACTTTTCTTCCTTCTTTAGATAAAAAATAGGCTGTTGATGCGCCTATTATTCCACCACCTATAATGACTATATCTTCCATAAATCTTTAAGTTAATAAAAAATTATATAATAAGTTAATTAAGAGTAAAGATAGAATAATTCAATACAAATGCAAAACACAACCATACAATGTATGGAAGCATTAGCAGAGCACTAATTTTATTAATGGGATAATAAAGTTTAATAAGCCAAGCCACAAAAAAAATAATTAAACCAATTATAATTAAAGATACAAGTATTTGGTGAAGTGCAAAAAAAGCTATGCTCCAGCTTGCGTTTATTATTAAATGAATAAAATAAACAGTAAAAATTTTTTGAGTTTTTTTGGGATTCAGCCATATTAGCCAGATTGCAAAACCCATTGATAAATATAAAATTATCCAAACAGGTGCAAATATTAAATCTGGAGGATTAAAGGAAGGCTTGATAAGTTCAGAATACCAGGGTTCTTTAAAATAACTGGAAATATATCCGCCCCACCATGACATAAAAAAAGATAAAAAAATAAATAAACCTAAATAAAAAAATTTTTTTGATTTTGAAGTGTCCATTAATAATATCCTCCTCCTAATGATTTATATTTTTTTGCTAAATACTGAGCTTTCCTGGCAGACCACTGGCCTGCTTTGGTGCCATGGGTGCTTATAGATTTAATTTGTTTAAACAATTTTTTTCTTAAATTAGGTTTAGTATAATTGCCATTTTTAATTTTGTTATTAATTTTCCACTCATTTCTATACATTCTTACTTTATCAACTACAGACTTTGGTTGTTTTGAAAATTGTTTTCCTTTTTTTGTTGTTCTACGTTTAGCTTTTGTCGTTAATTTATATTCAAATGATGAAAGAACTTTTATTGCTTTCTCAGGTAAATAACGTTCTCCAGTAACTGAAGATCTTTTTCCTGATTTAGTTCTCCATTTTTGTTTTGTCCAAGCCAATAAATCAATTTGTTTTTTAGATAACATAATTTTTATGCTAGTGTAGACCTTCCACCATCAACTCCTATTATTTGTCCTGTAATCCATGAACTTTCTTCGGTTAGTAAAAATTTTGCCATAGCTGCCGTATCTTTCCCTTCTCCAATTCTTTTTAAAGGGTGCGCTTTGGCTATTCCTTCTGCCACAATTTTATTTTTTAAAATTGGTTCAGCTATTTTTGAATTAGTCAAGCTTGGAGCTATACAATTTACTTTAATATTAGGAGCAAATTCAGCTGCTAAAGAAACTGTTAAACCTTCAATTGCTCCTTTAACTGACGCAATGATACTATGATTAGTAAATCCCCTTTGTGCTGCAACTGTTGAAAAAAGCACTATTGATCCTTTATTTTTTTTTAAATTTTCTTGAAAAATTTTAATTACTTCTACAATTGGAAAAAAGTTTAATTTTAGACATTTTATAAAATCATCTTTATTAGCTTTCGATAAAGGTTTTAAATCTATTGATCCAATACAATAAGCAATACCTGCTAAATCAATATCTTCAAATTTATTTTTTAAATTTTTATTAATGTCATCTGATAAAATATCTAACACTGTATAATCGCATTCTAGTTCAGATGATAACTTCTCTAGTTCTACATCATTTCTTCCAATTAGGTGAATTTCTTTGTTTGCATGAGATAACTGTTTAGCAAGATTAGAACCTACAGAACCTGTTGCGCCAAATATAAGATATTTTTGCATATTCTTTTATACTTTGCGTATAAATTTTTAATTATTTATTCTACACACATGTTGTCGCATCTTAGTCATTACATTTTTATTAAAAAATATATAAAGTGCTTTTATGAAAAATATATGGATTACGGGGGCTAGCAGTGGCATAGGAAAAGCATTAGCGATAAAATTCGCAAATGAAGGATGGCAAGTTGCCGCTTCTGCAAGAAGAGAAAGTTTATTAAAAGAATTAAGTAATCAATACACAAATATTAAATCATTTCCTTTAGATGTTACTGATAGCGACAAATGCAAGTCTGTATTTAAAGATATAGTTGAAAAATTTGAAAATATTGAAATTTGTGTTTTTGGAACAGGAATTCATGATCCACAATCGGAAAAAAAATTTAATTTAGAAAAAATTAAAAAGATTATGGAAGTTAATTTTTTTGGAACAATGAATTCAATAAATTCAGTATATGATTATTTTGGACAAAGAAAAGTTGGTCAAATATCTATTATTTCCTCAGTAGCTGGATATCGAGGATTGCCTGCAGCAGGAGCGTATTGTGCATCAAAGTCTGCTTTAACAAGTTTTGCCGAAAGTCTTCATTTTGAAATGAAGAGAAAAAATGTAAGAGTTTCTTTAATAAGTCCAGGTTTCATTAAAACACCAATGACAGACCAAAATGATTTTCCAATGCCAATGATAAAATCACCAGAGTTTGCAGCTGATCAAATTTATAATGGATTGATAAAAAAAAGTGGTTTTGAAATTCATTTTCCAAAAATTTTTACATTTTTTATGAAATTTTTAAGAATACTTCCAAGTAGTATTTATTTTAGATTTTTAGAAAAAGGAATGAAAAAAATTAATTATTAATCTTTAACAAACATAACTGTAAGCTCAGCGACTTTTATACCAAACTTAGTCATTGTTGCTCTATTAATTGCAACTCTTTCATCTTGCATAAATATCCAATCATCAAAAGTAATTTTCATTTCCTTTCCTTTGACTGGTACTAATAAAACATACTCAAATTTAAAAGCTGGCCCATAAGAATATCCTTTTGCTTTACCAACTACATCTCCTGCTGTGCCTTCATAATTATGATCGTCAATTTTATCAATTTTCCATTGTCTTGTTTGAATTTCTTCATCATTCCAAATAAATTTTTCATCTAAAACTAATTGTTTACCATCCCATTTACCATTTAAATCAGCTGAAAATTGTCTTGTTACTTTTCCTGATCTATTTTGCAAAATTCCCCAGGCCTTTACATTGCCGGATAGATACTCTTCTATAATTAATCTTGGTTTTTGATCTTTAAAGTCTATTGGTTTCATATTATTTCCTGAACAGTTAATTAATAAAATTGTCAAAACTAATGATAATATAATTTTCATTTGCTTTACTTGTTGCTTAGTGAAAATTGTATCAAATCAATGTTTTTTGATTTAAATCCAGCATCGCAGTAAGATAAATAAAAATCCCACATTCTCTTAAAAGCTAAATCAAAACCTTGCTTTGAAATTAAGTCCCATTTTTTTAAAAATTTATCTCGCCAAAGAATTAAAGTATTTGAATAATGCAATCCATAAGAATTATATGAATTAATTTCTAGTCCATTTGAACTTGCGTAACTATAAAGTGCTTTTTTACAAGGAAGAAATCCTCCTGGAAATATATACTTTTGAATAAAATCTTCCTTTGTTTTATACCTGTCAAAATATTTGTCATTTATCGTGATTGCCTGGATACCAGCTTTGCCACTTACAACTAAATTTTTTTTAATACTTTGAAAATAATTATGAAGATATTCTTTTCCAACAGCTTCTATCATTTCTATTGATGCTATTGCATCATATTTTTCTTGTACATCTCTGTAGTCAATCATTTTTATATTTACCTTATGGTTTAAACCTAATTTATAAATTCTTGCTTTAGCAAATTCATACTGTTTTTTTGAAATGGTAATACAGTCTAGATTAACATCGTATTTTTTTCCTAAATATTCTGCAAAACCTCCCCATCCACAACCTATCTCTAATAATTTGCTTCCATTTTTTGGGGATAAAAGATTGATTAATTTCTCATATTTATTTTTTTGTGCTTCTTCAAGTTTTTGATCTTCTTTATCAAATATCGCACTAGAATATGTAAGAGTCTTGTCTAACCATAATGAAAAAAATTCATTTCCTAAATCATAATGTTTTGCAATGTTTGCTTTACTTTGTTTTTTTGTATTTTTGACAAATATACTTTTTATATAATTAATTGTAGGAAAATCTAATATGCCTGAAAATTTATAGATTAGATCTATATTTTTTGCAGTTAACTCAATTAAGTTTGATAAATTGTTAGTTTCAAATTCACCTTTCATATAACTCTCTGCCAGACCAATGCTTCCATTTTTAATTACACTTATAGTAAAACCTGGTTTGTGAATTTTCATTTCTGCTTTTAGATCTTCTTTATCATTACCAAAATAAAAAACCTGTCCATTAAAATTGGTTAATTTAAGGTGCCCATGCTTTATGTATTTTAAAAATTTAAAGACAAAGTTGTCAGATACTTTATTTAGGGTCATTAACTTTCTATAGTAATATTATTTTTAATTTTAATTTTTTTCTTAATGTATTTAACTCCTTTAATCCACAATCTAAATGCTTCAAAATGTATCGCTAAAATTATTTTAAAAGACATTAAAGGGTGAAAAAAATAATTTTTTATTAAATTCTTATTATTTAAATTGACCTTAACTCCTTCTTGTAATGCAACTAAAAGTTTATCTTCATTATCATATTGATCTATATAAACTAAAATTTTTTCTTCTGGCTTGGTTATTTTAAAAAAGTATGTACAGTCCATTTCAATAAATGGTGACACGTGAAATTTTTTTTTACAAGTATGCTCAATTAGTTGGTCTGTTTTTTGTAACTTAAATATATAAGTATGTTGTTCGCCAAAAGTATTTTTAACTTCGTATAGTATTGTTATCAAATTTGAGTTTTTATCATAAACAAAAAAAACACTTAAAGGATTAAAAACGTAACCCCATATTCTAGGATAACATAAAAGTTTAATAGAAATTCCTTCAGTGCTAATATTGTTTTTTATCATATTTTCTTTGACCCATTTAACTAACGAAGAGCCGTCTCGTGGCCCATGGTCAATATTATAAAAACTTAATATATTAAATTTGTTATATGAAAATAAAGTGAGTTCCTTTTCTAACAAATGTATTTCAGATAGATCAATCAATAACGAAAAAACTTTGTACTTAAAAAAATGTTTTTTTGGTTTAAATCTTTTGTGTATTACATGACAATTGTAAATGCAGGAAGACTTAATCATTTATATATTTCATCATATCAATAGAGGATTTTATTCCATCTTCGTGAAACCCATAACCAAAATAACTTCCGCAAAATAATATATTTTGTTTATTTTGTAAGGAATAAAGTTCTTTCTGAGATTTTAAAGCTTCATAATCGTAACATGGATGAGTAAAATAAACCTTTTTGTAAATCTGATTCTCAGGAATTTCATGATAAGGGTTTAAAGTTAAAAAAATATTTTTTTCAATATTTAAGTTTTGTAATAAGTTTAACCAATAAGTAATTGAATTTTTTTCAATACTATTATTAAAAATAGATGAATTCCAAGAAGACCATGCTTTTTTATTTTTTGGCATAAAATAACTGTCAGAATGAATAACAGCTAAATTTTTTTTATATTTAAAGTTCTTTAAAACTGTTTTTTCTTCTTTTGTAGGGTTTTCAATTAAAGACAAAGCATCATTAGCATGAGTTGCAATAACCACTTTATCATAATTAAAATATTCATTTTCTGATCCATAACAAACTTTAATATTATTTGTGTTTCTTATTATTTTTTTAATTGGATAATTTTTATAATATTCTCCACTTATTTGACGAATAACCTTATCTACATAAGTCTTGCTCCTATTGGTTACGGTAAACCACTGTGGTCTATTTTTTAATTTAAATAAACCGTGATTTTTAAAAAAATTAATAAAAAAGTTTAACGGCATTAACTTAGCTTCACTTGGATGCATAGACCAAATTGCTGCAACCATAGGAACAATATGAAAATTTATAAAATATTCAGATAGATTTTCTTTTTTAAGAAAATCACCTAATGTTTCTTTGTTTAGGTTGTTAATATTAATATTGCTACATTTTTTGTAAAAATTGATAATTTCAAAAAACATTTTTACAAACTTCAGGTTTAAAATATTTTTTCTATTTGAAAAAACTCCACTAATGCCTTTGCCACAATATTCAATATTTGTATCTTTTACCGAAACAGAAAATGACATATTGCTTTTTTCTACTTGGATTTTATTTTCTTGAAAAAATTTAATTAAATTTGGATAAGTTTTTTCGTTAAAAACAATAAATCCTATATCAACAGCAATTTGTTTTTTTTGGTGGTAAGAAATATTTATTGTATGAGCATGTCCTCCAAAATGATTTTCGCTTTCAAATAAGTCAACTGAATTTTTTTTAGATAAATAATATGCTGCACTTAAACCGGATATTCCTGAACCAATTACAGCAATTTTCACTTTAAGCTTTTTTAGTAAAAAATGATTGAAACAAAATTGAAAAAATAATAATACATCCTCCAATAACTACAGCTGTTGGTGGTACTTCATTAATAAACAACCAAGCCCACAAAGGTCCAAAAACAGATTCTGTTAACATCATAACTCCTACTATCGCAGCTGGAGTTGTTTGAGACCCAACAGTAATTAAAATGAAACCAAATCCAATTTGGAAAAATCCTGCTAATAAAGCCAAGAAAAGATCATGAATAGATATTGATAATTGTCCTGCAATAAAAAATCCAATTATTGCAGATGCAATTCCAGCGGTAAATTGTGCTGGCACCATGTCTACATTGGGATATTTTCTAATTACAACAACAAGCGCTGCAAAAGATATTGGCATTATAAATGCAACAATATTTCCTAAAAATTGTTCACTAGATTGAATGGATAAAGAGCTTCCAAGTATAATTAAAACTCCTGACATTCCTAAAATTATTGAAATAAAGGTTATTAAATTAATTTTTTCCTTTAAAAAAAAATAGCCAAATAATGCTAAATAAATTGTTTCTGTGGTAATTATAAAGTTAGTATTTGCGACAGTAGTTGTATACATAGAAAATACATAAGCCACAAAACCCAAGGCTAAAATTAAACCACCTACAAAACCAGGCAAACCAGAAATATAAAATGATTTAAAAAAATTTTTTTTATAAGTAAAAAGTAAATATAAAGCTACAATTAATGAGAAAAAAAATTGTCTCCAAAAAAGTATCTGCCAAAGATTTGCACCTTCGAAGGATTTAACAATTAACCCTCCAAAACTTAAACAAACAGCTCCGAGAAAAACAAGTAACGGCCCAGGTAACTTTTTTAATATACTCATTTAATTTTTTCTAAATAGCTTTTAGTTTCTTTAGAATAGGTTTTAAACAAGCTTTCTGCCTCATCTAGATTTACTTCTTTAAATTTTATTTTAGAGCCAGGTATTAATTGAGCAGCTTTATCATGATCAGCTGTTATAATTACTGCAATTTTAGGATAACCGCCTATGCTTCCATGATCTGAAAACATTATAATTGGATTACCATCCGCTGGAACTTGAACCACACCTTTAACTAATCCTTCTGATTTAATATTTGTATTAAAAATATTCTCTAATTTTGGACCTTCTAATCTCATTCCCATTCTATCTGACAAATTGGTAACCTGATACTCTTCATTGAAAAAATTATTTTTTGCCTCTTTAGAAAAATAATCAAAATTAGTTCCCTTTATAGTTCTAATGGTTGTTGCTACTGAATTATTGTATTCAATATTTTTTTTTTCAAAATTTTTAACTTCTGACTTTTTAAGATAAATTTTTTCACCTATGGAAAATTTTTCTCCATTATTTGGGCCTATTTTAGCTTTAGTATTTGTTGAATAACTATTCCAAACTTTTTCTATTTTAAAGCCTCCTTCTACAGCTAAATATCCAAAAACTGAGTTTTTTGTATAAATCAAATCTAACTCCTCATCTTTATCTAAAAAATAATTTTGAAAACATCTACCCTTTTCAATTATTGAGTTTTTTCTAATAATATTAAAATCTATGTTTCCAGTTATAGCAAAATTAACACTGCCATTTTTTAATTTTAATAAAGGACCTTGATAAGCAAATTCAATAACACCTTCATTAAGATTATTATCAACTAAAGCATTTGATATTTTAAAAATTTTTTGGTCCATAGCTCCACTTATGGTTATTCCAATATGATAAAGATTTTTTCTTCCTTGATCTTGAATGCTAGAATTTGTTCCAGCCCTTAATATTTCAAAATATGCATCAGTCATTCCAATTTAAATATTCTTCTTTAGTTATTTTATAAAAGCTTACTTTGTCTCCAGGTTTAATTAGTGCAGGATTATTTAAATCTACTTTATTAAAAATCTTTTTTGGTGTATTCCCTATAATGTTCCATCCTCCTGGACTTTCAAAGGTATAAATGTTGCAAAACTGTTCTGTTAAACCCACAGATCCTTTTGGAACTTTAACCCGAGGAGTTTTTAATCTATCTACTCTTATGCTTTCATCTATATCACCTAAAAAAGGCATTCCCGCTATGAATCCGGTCATATAACAAAAATATTCTTTTGAAAAAAATAAACTTAAAATCTTCTCTGGGTTAGTTTTCAGTTTTTTTGATAAATTCAATAAATCAAGTGCGTGTTTTTCTTCACAACACACAGGTACTTGTATTTTTTTAGACTTTTTTTTTTTGTTATTTAAAATTTTTATAGTTTCTATTTTATTTTTTATTTCTTGAAAATTAGTTATAGATAAATCAAAACTTACTATCAGCTTATTGTAAGATGGAGATAGATTTGTAATGCCTTGAATACTTTTGTCTTCAACCAACTTTTTTAAATGATTAAAATAAGTAATTACATACGAATTAATCTCTTCATTAACTTCTTTACCAAAATCACAATATAACGCTGCGTCACCAAGATTTGATATATTTTTAATCATGTCATGTTATACTCTAGAGTTTAAATTATGGAAATTAATATCAATTGTGATTTAGGTGAAAAATCAAAGTTTCATTCTATAGAAAATGATCCTGATTTATTAGGTATTGTTAATTCGGCTAATATAGCATGTGGATATCATGCAGGTGATGAAGAAACGATGGATGCTACTATAAAAATATCAAAGTCAAATAGCGTTAGTATTGGAGCTCATCCATCTTTTAAGGATCCTGAAAATTTTGGAAGAAAAAGAATTAATCTGCCTTCTTCTGAAATTGCTAAATTAATTATTGATCAGTACGAAATTTTACAAAAAGTGGCTAAAAAACATAATGAAAATGTAACTCATATAAAACCTCACGGTGCTCTTAATAATATGGCGTGTGAAAATTTTGAATTAGCTAACACTATTGCAAAAACAATTAATGATATTGACAAAAATATAATTTTTCTGGTTCCTACTGGCTCAAAAATGGAGATTGCTGCTAAAAAACTTAATATGAAAATTGCATGTGAAATTTTTGCTGATAGAAACTACGAAGATGATGGTAATCTTGTTTCAAGATCAAAAGACCATGCTTTAATAACAAATCCTGAGGTTGCAAAAAAACATGTTTTAAGCATGGTTAAAAATCAAGCTATAAATTGCTATTCTGGAAAGCGGATACCTTGTGAAATTGACTCTGTTTGCATACATGGAGATAATCAAAGTTCTCTTGCTACTGCCAAATCTATAAGAGAAAATTTGATATCTAATGGTTTAATTTTAAAACCATTAAACAAAATGAAAAAATTTAACTAATCAATATCTATAAAAAAAAGGCCCAACATTAAATGTATGGGCCTTTTTTAAATTAATTTAAATTATCTATTTTTTGTTTGAAATACCAAGATGTATTATCGCTCCTAAAGCAGCTCCAATCATCCAAGCATATCCTCCGCCACCACCTAAGTTAGCGAAGAAACTTATTAATCCATCAAAAATTAAAATATTTGGCCAAACAGTACCAACTGCAATATAGCCAGATATAATCCAAGCCAACATTCCTTTGTGGTTAAAGCCATCGTTGTAATAGTATTTTCCTCTAGGACGTGCATCAAATAAATCACTAACGCTTAGTTTTTCTTTCTTGATGATATAATAGTCAGTTATCATAATACCAAATACAGGTGCAAGAATTGCTCCAAGCGTATTTACAAAAGGAAACATTCCCATTTGTGTAATCACTGAAACCCATAAACCACCAATAATAAAGCCACATATTGCTGTAATTAAACCACCCATTCTAAAATTTATTTTGCTAGGGATTAAGTTAGCAAGGTCATATGCCGGAGGTATAAAGTTTGCTACCATATTAATTCCAACTGTAGCTGAAAAGAATGCAAATGCCGCTATAAGCGTAAGAAACATATTATCAACTTTTGCAACCATATCAGTAGGTTGTGCAATATATTCACCGAACACTGCAATAGTTCCGCCGGTAATCATTAAAGTAATGAAAGAGAAGAAAATAACATTACCTACTAATCCCCATAGGTTACCTTTTTTCATTTCTTCTTCATTTTTAACAAATCTAGCAAAGTCACCAAAATTTATTACTACTGCTGCAAAATATCCAACCATAATAGAAAATACTGCAAGAAAAGCTCCAAATGATCCTAAGCCTTCAAAACCACCTGTACGTTCCCCTCCAGAAAATATTTCTCCAACTTCTGATAGAAGACCTCCGCCAGCTTGCGCCCAAATAGCTAACATTAAAAATATCATAACTATATAAACTGCTGGTCCAGCAAAATTTAAGAATCTTTTAATTAAATCTATTCCTTGCCAGAATAAGTATACTTGGAAAAGCGAAACAAATATAAATGAAATCCACATTATATTTGTCATGCCTAGAAAATTACCGCTTCCACTTGAACCTGTAATTCCCATAATTAAGAGTGCTACAGCTGTTGATGCTGCGTAAGTTTGCGCTCCATACCAAAACATTGCAACAAGCCCTCGTGCCATAGCTGGAAAGTTTGCTCCAAAAACACCCATACTAACTCTTGCGAACACAGGGTAAGGAATTCCATGTTTGACACTTGGTTTTCCTGATAGGTTAACCAACCACATAATAAAAAATCCTGCAAGAATTAATGCAAGAAATACAGCCCAACCATTCAGTCCTGAAGCTAAAAATAACGATGCCGCTAAAGTATAACCAAATAAACTTTGAACATCATTTGCCCATACGTTAAAAATTTCAAACCAACCCCACTTTTTATCTTTACTCGGTGTTGGAGCTAGATCTTTATTGTACAGTTTTGACGATCTACTCATATTATTATCTCCTTATTAATTAACTAATTTTTTTATTGGAAAACTATGATTATTTTATTGTTAAGTAAATTGTTTTTTGAATAAAAGACTGATTTTCACAATTTATCACTGATTAATAAGACAAAAAATACCTAAAATGGTCATATATTGAATTATTATAAAAATTTAATACAATGCTATTAAATTGATAGAACAATCCCTTATATTTTTACAAATCATTTTCATTGACATTGTTATGGCTGCAGATAATGCCATTATCATAGGCCTGATAGCTGCAAACTTCGCTCCAAAAAATAGAAAGCAAATAATAATGTATGGTGTATTTGCTGCATTTATTTTTAGAATTATGTTTGCTCTTTCTGCAACTTACCTATTTAAATTTGCAATAATTAAAATTGTTGGTGGAGCACTATTAGTTTGGATCGTAAATGACCTTAGACAAGATTTGTTTGGGAAAAAAAAGAAAATTAAATCTCCAACTAAAGTATCTAAAGAACCTTCTTTTATGCAAGGTATGTATAAAGTAATTATAGCTGATATAACTTTAAGCTTTGATAATGTTATTGCCGTTGTAGGTGCTGCTAAAGACAATTTTGGATTAATGATTT
Organism: uncultured Pelagibacteraceae bacterium; assembly: GCA_902587735.1. Lineage (GTDB taxonomy): Bacteria > Pseudomonadota > Alphaproteobacteria > Pelagibacterales > Pelagibacteraceae > Pelagibacter. The sequence goes on along the minus strand of CACIML010000004.1, from coordinate 41,134 downwards.
TTGGTTTATTTTTGTCTGTTATTTTAATCGGCACTATAGCTACATATTTTGCTGAATATATACAAAAAAATAAATGGATAGGTTATGTTGGTCTTGTTGTTATTCTTGTAGTTGCAATTCAATTAATAATTGGAGGTCTAAACGACTATGGAGTTCTGTCAATAAATGAAACTTTTAAAAAATACTTTTAATTTAATACGAATATTTTTTTGAGGGATATTTTTTAGAAATAACTTCTTTTTTAAATTTTTTTATACCTTGGTTAATTATTTTTTTTAAATTTGCAAATTTCTTTACAAATCTTATGTTTGTTTCATTTAAACCTAAAAGATCATCAGTTACTAAAACCTGACCATCGCAATATTTTGAAGAACCAATTCCAATAGTTGGTATTTTAATTAATTTAGTTATCTTTTTTGCAGTTTCTGACTGAACACATTCTAAGACTATAGAAAACACACCCAAATTTTGAAGTAATTTTGCATCATTAAGTAATTGTTTTTTTTCTTCTTTAACTTTTCCTTTATACTTAAATTTTCCTTTTACGCTTTGTGGCAAAACACCTATATGGCCCATCACAGGAACGTTATTTCTAACTAAATGTCTTATAATTTCCTTAATCTTAGATCCTCCTTCTAGCTTAATAGCATCACATTTCGTTTCTTTAATAACTTTAATTGAATTTTTAAGAGCTTCTTTTTTATTTAAGAAAGTTTTATATGGCATATCCACAACCATTAAACTTTTTTTTATACCCATTCGAACACTTTTTGAATGTTCTATCATATTTTGTAAAGTAACCTTCCTGGTTGTATTATAGTTGTAAAGAACAGACCCTAATGAATCTCCAACTAAAGTTATGTCGACATGTTTGTCAATTTCAGTTGCAAAGTTTTTTGAATAAGCGGTTAAACAAATTATTTTCTTTTTGTTTTTTTTTAAAATTATTTTTTTTATTTTTTTTAACATTAGCGCTTAATTTAATAATTTTCACATACTATTTCGTCAAGCATATTAATCATATCTGCTTTATATTTTTCATCAGTTCCCGAAGGAGTATCAATTACAGAAAAATAAGAAGCAACAATTCCAGTTTTTAAATTTACTGCTAAAAATTGTCCACCTAGCCCTGAATGACCAATCCAGTCACCAGATTTCATTGTAGAATTTGAATAATATAAAAATTTATCTTTTTTTAATTCCATATACTTTGTGCCTTTATTTTTTAATGTCTCATCTATAAAAGAAGCTGAGCCAACTTTTCTATTTTCTACTCCATGTCCTTTTCTAGAAAATAATAATCCGTATCTTAAAAAATCTCTTGATATTAAACATCCGCCTCCAGCTATCCATGGAGTATAATTTCTGTCAGTTCCCATATAAAGTGCATCTTCGAATCCAGCAGCCTCAACTGCAGAAAGCAACCAATCTCGTAACGGTTTGCCACTAATCTTCTCAACTAAAAGTCCTAAAACATCAGTGTTGGCAGATTTATAATGGGAAAATTCTGAGTTATTAAAAAGATCTTTATCTTTTTTAGCTTCAATTTTATTTAAATATCGATCCTGAGTTTCTATATCTTTTAAATTTTTTGGAAGTCTCCATCCTATTACAAACTCATGTAAATAGGATGAGGTATATGGGTCAGTATAATCTTCTGAGTAAGAATTATCTATATTCATGTTCAAAACATCTTGAATCTTTGCAGAAGCATAACCGGTTCCAATATTAGGTAGATAATGAGATATATTATTATTTAAATCTATCATTTTTTTTTCTAAAAGTTCTCCGATAAATAAATTAATAAACATTTTTGTAATTGACATTATTGTTTGTGGCTGAGATTTTGAAAAATCACTAGCATATTTTTCATATAAAATTTCTTGATTTTTTCCGACTAACAAAGAACAAAAATATTTATGATTAGTCATTTTTTTAACTGATGTCTTTTTCGCAATATCTTTGTTAAAATTTTTAGTTAGTTTAAGAACTAAATCAGACCTAAACAAAAGACCGTATCTATTTATTTTGTGTAAATTTCTATATCCATCGCGTCTGGTTTCAGGCAAATACCACTTTGCTTTATTATCTCTCACTATTACAAGGTTTGGATTAAGTTCAGTTATAAGTTTATTTTTCTTTATTTTTGATCTCATCAAGATTCATTTTTTGATTCAATGTCATCTAGTCTTTCGTTGATTGAACTTATTTTTTCACATAATAATGAGCAAATTTCCTTTAAATTATTTCTTAAATTTTTTACTTCGGAAAAATTTGATCTCTTTAATTCAATTTCAATTAATAAATAAGTTGCCTCCTCATTATCAGGTTCTAGCAATAATGTTGTATTTAAATTTTTTATTTCTTCACTTTCATTTTCTTCTACTTTGTATATTTTGGCTAGATAAAGATAGGATTTAGAATGTTTTGGATTAAAAACAATGCTTCTTTGAAATAAAAATTTTGATTCTTTAATTTTTCCTTTATCAAATAATTCTTTTGCTTTATTAAAATAATTTTCATTAGCGTTTGTAACGGTAGATAGTGCAAAAAAGAAAATGGCTATTGTTTTTATTATTAATTTCATATTAATTATTTCTTAACATTGTTTAACACATTTTATCTTAAATATTTACAAATTATAAAACTTTCTTTAGAATCTTTTCTACTAGCAAGAGGTTTAAAAACTTTATTTTCCTTAAATATTTTTTTTGCCTCACTTACTATTTCATTAAAAGTAGACCCCATAAATATTTTTGAAATAAATTTTCCATCATTTTTCAATGTTTCTTTCGAAAATTTCATAGCTTCCATGCATAATTCACCTGTATAAATTGAGTCTAAGTTTTTATTGCCTGTAGTGTTTACAGCCATATCTGAAATCACAATATCAACTTTCTTGCCAAAATAATCCATAATCTCTTTTTTAAAAATATCGTTTGTAAAATCACCTTTTATTTGATGAATGTTTTCAATTTTCTCAAAATCCAAAAGATCTATTGAGAGAATTTTTCCGCTTTTAATATTTTTTGAAACATACTGTGACCAGCTACCTGGTGCAGCACCAAGATCTATAACCGACATTCCATTCTTAAAAATCTTGAACTTTAAATTAATTTCTTGAAGTTTGTAGACCGCCCTTGACCTATATCCTTCCACTTTAGATTGTCTAAAATAAATATCTCTTCTTTGTTTATTTATCCAATTTTTAGAAATTTTATTTTTTTTCAATTAATTATTGAACCTTAAACTTTTAGAGACAGTTTTATTTTTTAAAGTTTTAATTTCAATTTCAACACTTTTATCAACTCTCATATCTTTATTATTTTTCCATAAACCAGCAGCCAAATGCATAATTCCTATTTCATGATTGGGAAGGTATGGCTCTACAAATGTTTGTTTATTTTCATCAAATTTTGGAAGAAGATTGCTTGCTATCCAATTACAGTTTAAAGGTAAAAATTCTGTTTCAATATTGTCAATATAAACACTTATATTCATTGCAAGACCTTCTGAGCCAAAAATTTTTCCTGATTTCAATGTTTGTTCAAGATTCTTTTGCCAAGATTTCCATCCTGGTGAATCATGTTCTAATGAAAAAACTCCAATATTAATATGTGGAGCAAAAGCTAGCTTTCTTGCTTTTTCTATTTCTATTTTAGAACTAATTGCATGTTTAAAGTTCTGAGATTTAATTATTGCTAATTTACCAAAAAGCCATTTAACTTTTGACATTATTTTATAACCAGGGCCTAATGTTTGAGTAATGCCAAGTTTACCGTTATCGCAAGCCTTAAAATATAATTCAACAGAACTCCAATCGTTGACCCATGCATCACAATCAATCCACAAATATTTTTCATAATTTGGAAAATATTTAGGTAAAAAAGCTCTTGATACTTGACTCTTTAACCATTCTTTGCCTTTAACTTTAAATGCTGGGACATCTATATCCCACTCTGCGGGCTTAATTTCTTCAACTTTTTTGGACAATATTGTTTTTTGATTTTCATTTAAACCAGCATCTAAAATACAAATTGCTATTTCTTTGCTTTTTTCAAATCTAATAATCGAATTAACAAGTTCGTTTAAAAGTTCAAAATAATTTGAATCCGCTAAAGAAACTATTACATTCTTTTTCATTTTTCTTTTTTCTTTTTATTAGTTTTTTTGTGTTTTTGAAAACGTTTTTTATTTGTTTTGCTTACACTTATCTTCACGTTCTCAGAACTTATCATAAATAATCTCAACTCACTAGGTCAACATTATATTCTCTATTTCCTACACGGATATAACGATGCTATCAAGAATATTTGAACCAAGATTACAAGTTTATTATTGCGTAATTTAAATTCTAGAAGTAAGGTTGATTTTACAAAAAGGGGTAAAATCAGAACAGTTTTGTTTGTTTAATAGTATGAAAAAAATCATTTGGATAAGCTCATACCCAAAAAGCGGCAATACTTTTTTAAGAGCAATGCTCTCTGCTTTTTTTTATTCAAAAGACGGAATTTTTAAACAAGATTATTTAAAAAATGTTGCTGAGTTTCCAAGAGATTTTTTTGACCTAAAATCATCAAACAATTTCTTAAATGAAATTAAAGAATATAAAAAAATACAAAAAAATATCTAGCACTGATAAAGAAATTATTTTTTTAAAAACTCATTTGGCAAATTTAACTATTAATAAAATTTACCCAACAATAAATAAAGATTATTCAATTTGTTCAATTTACATTGTAAGAGATCCAAGAAATGTCATTCTATCTTTAAAAAATCACTATAATTTGGAGATTAAAGAATGCCTTAATTTTTTGATGAATGATAAAAATTTTATTTGTATGAAAAATAATAACTTATCAAAAGGTTACACATTAATACTTGATTGGGCTTCTAATTATTTAAGCTGGAAAAACCAAAAAAACATAAATACTATATTTATAAAATTTGAAGATTTAGTATTAGAACAAGAGAAAACATTTATACACATACTGAATGAACTAAAAAAATTTATGAATTTAGAAATTGACAAAAAAAAAATTGAAAATGTGGTTAAAACAACAAATTTTAAGTACCTAAGACAACTTGAAGAAAAAGAAGGATTCATTGAAAATAAGATTATGGGAATTAAGGATAATAAGAATTTCTTTTTTAATAAAGGGATAGAACAGAATTTTAATAAAGATTTAGATCCAAGCATTATAGAAAAGATAAAAAAAAAATATAAAAATCTACTTTTAGAACTTAACTATTTGAAAAATTAGATTTATTTGCTGATTTAATGAAAATAAATTATAGACCAGAAATTGATGGATTAAGAGCTCTCGCAGTTATTGCTGTCATACTTTATCATGCTCAAATAAATCTATTTGGATATGAGCCTTTTAAAGGAGGCTTTATTGGGGTTGATATTTTTTTTGTTATTTCTGGATATCTTATTACTTCAATTATTTTAAAAGAATTAGTCTCTACAGGTAATTTTTCTTTTAAAAATTTTTATGAACGAAGAATAAGACGAATACTTCCCGCATTATTATTTGTAATGCTCGTATCACTTTTTTTTGCTTGGAAATATTTACTTCCTGGTAGTTTTATAGATTTTTCTAAATCAATTTTATATTCTTTGGGGTTTAGTTCTAATTTTTACTTTCATTTTTCAGGTCTTGAATACAATTCAGAAGATGGGCTATTAAAGCCCTTTCTTCATACTTGGTCATTATCTGTTGAAGAACAATATTATATAATTTTTCCAATAATTTTTTTAATAACATTTAAATACTTTAAAAAGTATATTCCTCATATACTAATACTGGGTCTTTTTATAAGTTTAGGCCTGGCAGATTGGGGTAGTAGAAATTATCCGTCATTTAATTTTTATGCTTTACCAACAAGGGGCTGGGAGTTAATTGCTGGTTCATTGTTAGCGTATTTTGAAATCCATCAAGGTAAAAGAAGTCAAAATCAAATACTTAATCAAATATTACCGACTTTTGGTTTATTTCTAATTGTTCATTCTATTATTTTTTTCAATGACAGCATGTTTCACCCCTCGCTTTATACAATTTCTCCAATTATTGGTGTTTGCTTAATAATATGGTTCACAAATAAAGAAGATGATTTGATTACACAAATACTATCTTTTAAACCAATTGTTGCTATTGGTCTTGTCTCTTACTCACTTTATATGTGGCATTATCCTATATTTGCATTTGCAAGAATTAAAGAAACTATGCAGACGCAATATGACAAATTTGAATTGATAGTTTTAACTTTAATTTTATCTATAATCAGTTTTTATTTAATTGAAAAACCAGCAAGAAACAAAAACAAATCTTTTAAATTTTTAATTTCTTTTATAATTGCAGCAATTTTAATAATTACAACATTCTCTTTGTTTGTAATAAAAACAAATGGTGTTCAAAAAAGAATTCCAGAAATAATTAAAAAAAATATTAAAGTTCAAATGGAATGGAATGTTTTAAAAGATGAGAAAGGAAATTTATGTTATGACAGAATACGAGGATGTATATTTAATAAAAAACATAATAATAACATAATTTTGGTGGGTGATAGTCATGCAGGAAGTATAAGCAATGAATTAAAAAAGAAAGCAATTGAAAACAATTACGGTTTTGCAACTTCACTAAAAAAAGGGTGTAATTTTATATTAAATTTAAATCGTGTTAAAAAAAATAAACTCAGAAGTGAAATTAAGTGTGATGAAAAAATGCAAAATCAAAGATTGGAATTTATAAATGAATTTGATTCTTCAATAGTAGTCTTGCTCGGTAGATTGCCTTTAGTTTTAGAAGAGGATAGATTTAATAATTTAGAAGGTGCGTATGAAGGAGAAATGTTTGATTTTCTTCAAAACAAAGATAATTCTTTAGATACAAAAGAGGAGAGACAATCAGCAATTTTTGATAATTATCGTTTTACTGTTCAAAAATTAATTGATAATGGTCATAAAATTATTTTAGTTTATCCAATACCTGAGGTAGGCTGGCATGTTCCATATAAATTATTTAATTCAATGTCAAAAAATAATTTAAGCAATATAAAATCTCATTTTGAATTAAAAAATTTTATAACCACATCTTATCAAGTTTACAAAGATAGAACAAATTCTAGCTTCAAGTTGTTAGATTCTATAAAAAGTGACAATGTTTATAAAGTTTATCCTCACAAATTATTTTGCGATACTTTGATAAAAAATAGATGTATTACTCACGATAATAAAGATATTTTTTATGCAGATGATGACCACCCTTCGCTTAAAGGTTCTGAAATGATTAATGATTTAATTATTGCAGAAATTAAAAAAATTAATTAGCAAATTTTTTGTGTATTAATTAGTATTCCTTATTATATTCTGCTTGCTATATAATTTTTTATTACATCAACATAGGGATTAAAACATGAAGAGTTAAAAATTAAATGACCATTCGTTATTTTTTTATTGTTTTGTCCTTGAGAGTCCCACTTGCACACAATTCCTTTAATTTTTATTTCTTTTTTTTCTTCATCAAATCCTGGAAGTTTAATAAACTCAATACCTTCGATATTTTTTAAAAAACCAATTGATTCTGGTGTTTCAAATCTATCAGCATAACTTGAAAGGACTAGAGCGTTAATTTTTTTTGTTGATTTTAATTGGTAAGTAAACCATTCAAATTCTTTGGCTTGTACACTTCCTTCTTTTTGATTGATTTTAAGATCACAGCACGCAGGATTTATTGCAACGGATGAATTAATTAACTCACTATTAAAAGCCGCTATTCTTAGGGCGTTCCAGCCCCCCCAAGATGCTCCGGTTGTAAATATATTTTTTGGTTTTACTCCTTCTTTAATAAATTTCTTTACTAAATTTACAGTTGCTTGTTTTCTATTAAAATAAACCACATTTTTACATAATGCTTTATCTTTAGAAAACTTATGTAAATCTATAAATTGATCTTTATTGCAAAGCTTTCCTCCTACTCGAGTGTGTTCACAATTCATAAAAACTTTAATTTCTTTACCATTAATTTTTTGACCTGATAGTTTAGATATTTGTCGGACATTGCTTGGCCAATTACACCATTTTTGGTTTACCTCAACTAATCCATGGTTATAAATAACCAAAATTGTATTTTCTGCATTAGTTATTTTATAATTTTCTATATATTTAATTCTTTCACCATCATTAAATATAAAGCCACTTTTGTTAAAAGGTTTTATTTCTGATGTAAAACTTGCATTGCACCACAACAAGCACAAAATTAAAGTTCCTAAAATTTTTTGCATTTATAATATGTCTTCAAGATCTTCGTTTTCATCTTTGCTGACATCAGTATTATTTTGTCTTTTAATTTTTTTATAATGAAAAAAACTTATTGGGATTAAAATTAAATAAACTAGCCCACTTAATGTAAGAATCTTAAATGTATAGAACAAAAGCAAACCAAAAAATAAAACTATACCAAACAACAAAAATATTGTCATAGCACGAGGTATAACAATTCTTTTTAATGAATAAGTTGGAAGTTTACTAATTAATAAAAATGAAGTTATTATAAAAAAAGTTGGAACAATAAGATTATAATTAACATTAAATATATCTAGCCCACTTAAACTAAACATTAGTGGCATTAATACCAAAATTCCACCCGCAGGAGATGGTACACCTTCAAAAAAATTATCTCTCCAAGAAGGTTCCACATTTGAATTTATGTTAAATCTTGCTAACCTTAGTGCAACACAAACAACATAAATTAAACATAATAACCACCCAAATTTTCCTAAATTATTTAAATTCCAAAAATACATTATAAAAGCTGGTGCAACACCAAAACTTATTACGTCAGTCAAAGAATCTAGTTCTTTTCCAACTTTCGAAGTTCCTTTTATTAATCTTGCCACTCTTCCGTCTAAAGCATCAAAAAGTGCGGCAAAAATAATTGCAATTACAGAAAGTTCAAATTTTGAATCTAGGGCAAATTTAATTGAACTAAGTCCAATACAAACCCCAATCAAAGTAAGTGTATTTGGCAAAATCATTCTTGCCTTTTTATCAGATACGATTTTAAAATTATTTTTCGGTTGTTCCATAGTTTACATTTTAGCTAATAGTGTTTCGCCTGCTACAGTTTTTTGATTTATTTTAACTAGAGAAGTATAGTTCTCAAAATACACATCTACTCTACTTCCAAATCTAATCATGCCAATTCTATCGCCTTGTTTTAAATCTTGATCTTTTGCTGTTTCACAAACTATCCTTCTAGCTATTAAACCTGCAATCTGTACAACAATAATATCTTGTTCTTTATTATTAGTAATCTTGTAATAATTACGTTCATTGTCTTCGCTTGCTTTGTCTAGTGATGCATTTAAAAATTTTCCAGGTTTGTATATTATTTCAGAAATTTTTCCATCACATGGAATTCTATTTACGTGACAATCAAATACATTCATAAATATACTGACTTTAGTAAATTTTTTACTTTCTAAATTTAATTCTTTTGGTCCATTCGTTTCTTGAACTTGAACTACCGATCCATCTGCTGGACTAACTAAGTAATTATCATCATTAATTGATACTCTTTCTGGATCTCTAAAAAAATAGTATACCCATATTGTTAAAACCAAACTTATCAATCCTAAAAAGCCACTAAAAAAATATAAAAAAATTGTTATTAAGATAGCAATGGCTAAAAATTTGTATCCCTCTGTATGAATTTTTGGAAAAATGATATCGGTCATAATGTTAATTTGATAATTTTAATGTAATATGTATATAAGATAATCAAATTCAACTATTAAGATACATCTAAATTATGAGTAAAATTAAGGTAAAAAATCCAATTGTCGAGCTTGATGGTGATGAAATGACAAGAGTTATATGGAAATTTATTAAAGATAAATTGATTTTGCCATACATCGATTTAGGAATTGAATATTATGATCTTGGGATAAAGAGTCGAGATAACTCAAATGATCAAATAACAATTGATTGTGCTAGAGCAATTAAAAAAAATGGTGTTGGAATTAAATGTGCAACAATAACTCCTGATGAGGTAAGAGTTAAAGAATTTAATCTTAAAAAAATGTGGAGATCGCCAAATGGAACAATTCGAAATATAATTGGAGGAACTGTTTTTAGGGAACCAATAATATGTAAGAATATTCCAAAATTAGTTCCAAGTTGGACTAATCCCATTTGTATAGGAAGACATGCGTTCGGTGATCAGTACAGAGCAACAGATTTTCATGTTCCAGGCAAAGGTAAATTAGAAATAAAATGGACCTCAGAAGATGGAAAAGAAAAAAAAGAATTTGAAGTTTTTAATTTTCCAGGACCTGGTATTGCGTTATCTATGTACAACTTAGATAAATCTATAATAGATTTTGCAAGAGCATGTATGAATTATGGTCTTAATAGAAAGTGGCCTGTATATCTTTCTACTAAAAATACAATTTTGAAAAAATACGATGGTAGATTTAAAGATTTATTTCAACAAGTTTATGAAAAAGAATTCAAAGAAAAATTTAAAGAAAGAAAAATAACTTACGAGCATAGACTTATTGATGATATGGTAGCATGTGCAATGAAATGGAATGGAAATTATATTTGGGCATGCAAAAACTATGATGGAGATGTACAATCGGATACGGTAGCTCAAGGATTTGGTTCTTTAGGTCTTATGACAAGTATGTTGATGTCACCTGACGGTAAAACAATAGAATCTGAAGCTGCTCATGGTACAGTTACAAGACACTACAGACTACATCAACAAGGTAAAGAAACCTCAACAAATCCCATAGCTTCTATTTTTGCATGGGCGAGAGGTCTGTATCATAGAGGAAAGCTAGATGGCAACGAAGATTTAAAAAAGTTTGTAAAAACTCTAGAAAAAGTTTGTATTGAAACGGTTGAAAATGGATCAATGACTAAAGATTTAGCTGTTCTTATAGGTCCCTCTACAAAATACCTAAACACCAATGAATTTTTAGACTTATTAACAAATAATTTAAGTAAAAAGCTAAATTAAAGATTTTAGTTTTTCAAAAGCTTCATCAATTTTATTTACTTCAACACCTCCTGCTTGAGCAAAATCAGGTCTACCGCCACCACCTTTACCTCCTATAATTTCAGACCCAGTTTTAACAAGTTTAACAGCATCATATTTATTTATAAGTTTGTTTGTAACTCCTGCAGCTAAACCAATTTTTTCGTCTTTTATTGCAAAAACTATAATAATGCCTTCTCCTAATTCCTTTTTGCCTGTATCTACAAGTTTTCTTAGTTCTTTTGGTGGTAAATCAAAAACTTTTTGAAATCTAATTTTTGTTTTATTAACAATTTCATCTTTAATAATATTTTTTGATTTATCATTTAAAATAAAATTAACTGAAAGTTGATCAAATTGTTTTGTTAAATCTTTTATTAAACCTTGTTGATTTTCATTTTTTAAATTAGGTTTGCCTTCAAGTTTAATAATTTTTTCTGATAAACTTTTTATTATTTGTTCATTTTTTTGAGTAGAAAGATCTGATAATTTTTCTTTTTTACTTAAAAATTCTTGTAATTGTTTTTCTCTTAATGCTTCAACTCTTCTAACCCCAGCGGCAATTGATGATTGTCCAACAATCTTAAATTTTCCTATGTCTCCTGTATTTCTTACATGTGTTCCGCCACATAACTCTGTAGAAAAATATTTGTCTGTTTCGTTTCCCATGGATAAAACTCTAACTTCATCTCCATATTTTTCTCCAAATAAAGCTAACGCACCATTGTCCACTGCCTCTTTTGGTGTCATTATTCTTGTTTTCACATCAGTTTTATTATCTATCATTGAATTAACAAATTTTTCAATTTTATCAATTTCTTGAGGAGAAATTGGCTTCATGTGACTAAAATCAAATCTTAATCTATTGGATTCAACTAAAGATCCTTTTTGAATTACATGAGTACCTAAAACTCTCCTAAGCGACTCGTGAAGTAAATGTGTAGCTGAATGATATGCTCTTATATTATGCCTTCTTTCAACATCTATTTTCATTTCAACGTTATCTTTTAATTGAATATTTCCACTTAAAACTTTTCCATAATGAACAAATAAATCTCCCAATTTCTTTTGAACATCTGTTACTTCAAATTTAAATTCTCCAGAAATAATATGTCCTGTGTCACCTACTTGGCCTCCTGACTCCCCATAAAATGGCGTTTGGTTCGTAATTAACATGCCTTCATCTCCAGATTTTAAACTTTGAACTTCTTTATTATTTTTTAATAATGACAGTACAATTCCTTCAGCTTGATTTGTTTCATAACCTAAAAATTCTGTTGGCTCTAACTTGTCTTTTATGCCAAACCAAATTTCATCAACAGAACTATCGCCAGAACCTTTCCAATTTTTCTTTGCAAGTTCTCTACTTTCTTTCATTAAAGATTTAAATTTTTCATGATCTACTTTTAATGACTTATTTTTTAAAATGTCCTCAGTAAGATCTAGTGGAAACCCATATGTGTCATATAATTTAAACGCTACTTCTCCAGGTAAAATTTTCTTTATTTTGGAAACTTCATCATTTAAAATTTTAATACCTCTATCAAGAAGAACCATAAATTTTTCTTCTTCCATTTTTAAAGTTTCCCTAATTAAAGATTGGGCTCTTTCAAGTTCAGAGTAATTTCCTTTCATTTCTTCCATTAAGGTTTTAAAAATATTAAAAAAGATAGGATCTTTTGCACCTAATAAATGAGAATGTCGCATTCCTCTTCTCATAATTCTTCTTAAAACATAACCTCTACCTTCGTTTGAAGGTAAGACTCCTTCAGCAATTAAAAATGAGCTTGCTCTTAAATGATCTGCTATGACTCTAAAACTTGAAATATTTTTTTTATCAGGTTTTTTTTTTACTGAGTCTGAAATTGAACTTATAATTTTTTTAAAATGATCAGTTTCATAGTTGTCATGAGTACCTTGAAGTAAAGCAGCTATTCTTTCCAATCCCATTCCAGTATCTACAGATGGTTTTGGTAGATCAATTCTTTTATTTTTTGAAATTTGTTCAAATTGCATAAATACAAGATTCCAAATCTCAATATATCTATCTCCATCTTGATCTATTGTTCCTGGTAGGCCGCCCCTTAAATGATCGCCATGATCAAAAAAAATCTCTGAACAGGGACCACACGGTCCAGTTTCTCCCATTGACCAAAAATTATCTGAAGTTTTAATTCTAATAATTCTATCATTTCCTAAACCTGAAATTTTTTTCCATAGGTTAAATGCTTCGTCATCTTCATGAAAAACTGTGAAATAAAGCTTGTTTTTATCTAATCCAAAATCTTTAGTTATTAAGTTCCAAGCCAATTCAATTGCTCTTTCTTTGAAATAATCGCCAAATGAAAAATTACCCAACATCTCAAAAAATGTGTGATGTCTTGGTGTATAACCTACATTTTCTAAATCGTTATGTTTGCCGCCTGCTCTTACACATTTTTGTGAAGTAGTTGCTGTTTTATAATCTCTTTTTTCTAGACCTGTAAAAACATTTTTGAACTGAACCATTCCAGAATTAGCAAACATTAAAGTAGGATCATTATCTGGAACCAAATTACTAGATTCAACTATTCTATGTCCATTGTTCTCAAAATATTTTAAAAATACATTTCTTATTTGATTTAACGATTTACCAGCCATATTTTTAAAATACAGCTTTTTTATTTGATGTCTATACAACTATACAGGAAAAAAGGCGCTTAAAATAAGCGCCTTTTGTTAACTAAAAATGACTTTTAACTAATTCTTTTTTGTTGGAACTTCTTCATTTGGATCAACTTTTTCTTTCTCTTTATCCAAAGGATTACCTTCTATTTTTTTAGAAATAACTCCAGCTTTTTCTCTTATTGCCATTTCAATTTCTGCAGCAACTTTTGGGTTTTGTTCTAAATAAACTTTCGCATTTTCTCTTCCTTGTCCTATTTTTTCACCTTTGTAGGCATACCATGCTCCTGACTTTTCAACTATCTCCGCCTTAGCGCCTAGATCAATTAATTCTCCAACTTTACTTATTCCTTTTCCATACATTAAATCAAATTCAACAACTTTGAATGGTGGAGAAACTTTATTTTTTACTACTTTAACTCTGGTAGAGTTTCCAATGATTTGTTCTTTATCTTTGATTGCTCCAATTCTTCTAATATCCATTCTTACTGATGAATAGAATTTTAATGCATTTCCGCCTGATGTTGTTTCAGGACTACCAAACATTACACCAATTTTCATTCTTATTTGGTTTATGAAAATAACCATTGTATTTGTTCGTGAAATTGAGCTTGTTAGCTTTCTTAAAGCTTGACTCATTAATCTTGACTGAAGACCCACATGATGATCTCCCATTTCTCCTTCAATTTCAGCTCGTGGGGTTAATGCTGCAACTGAATCTACCACTAACACTGAAACTGAGCCTGATTTTATTAATGTGTCAGCTATTTCTAAAGCCTGTTCTCCCGTATCGGGTTGAGAAATTAATAATTCTTCAGTATCTACTCCTAATTTTTTTGCATAAACTGGATCTAATGCATGTTCTGCATCTACAAATCCACAAATACCTCCTGCTTTTTGAGCTTCAGCCACAACCTGTAAAGCAAGTGTAGTTTTTCCTGATGACTCAGGTCCATAAATTTCAATAACTCTTCCTTTAGGTAGTCCACCTATTCCAAGCGCTAAATCTAAACTTAGCGAACCTGTAGAAATGGACTCAATATCCATCGCTGTCTGTTGACCAAGTTTCATCACTGAACCTTTTCCAAAAGTGTCCGTGATTTGGCTAATTGCTGCGTCTAAAGCTTTGTTTTTTTCTTTTTTCTCTGAATCTTGTTCCTTGTTAGATTTAACTACTTTTAAGTTGTTTTTAGTCATTTTTTACCTCTTTTCTTATAATAATTGGTGTTCGAATCATGAGTTTAAATGTACACATTTTGTTCTCTTTTGCAATAGTTATTAATTTTAATTAAAAAAATCCCTATTATTACTGCAGTTTTAGATAACTATTATTTAATAAACCTAGTGTTTGTAAAAGTTTAAACTGAGCTAAAAAATAATTTCTTTCAAAATTGGCTAGATCAATTTCAGAATTTAATAAAATAGAATTAGATTGAATAACATCAAGCGTAGATCTTCCAAGTCCACTTTCATATTCCACAGTTATACCTTCGTTGGCAATTTCCGCTGCTTTAACTTGCGATCTAACTGAGTCTAATAAACTTTTTGAAGATTTTAGATTTGACCAGGCACTGGCAACATTTGTATCACTAGTTTTAATAGCATTATCAAAAAGTAGTTTTTTTCTATTTTTTAAATTTTTGCTTCTTTTTAGTGAGGCTGAATTTTTTCCACCTTGAAAAATTGGCCATGAAATAGTTGCTGTAATTATTTCTTTATCACGTTCATCATAAGTAGAACTTAAATCTTCTGTTTTTGATGATTCTAATGACAATGTTGCGGAAGGTGATAAATCTGATTTTGCAATTTTAACATCTTTTTCAGATTGCTCATATTCCAGCTTTGCAATAATTAAATCAGGATTTTTCTTTTTTGAAATTTCAATAGCTTTATTTAAACTATTTGGGATTTCAAAATTTATATTTAAATTTTTATTTAAAGCGTTTGTATCTGCAATTGGTCCTATTACTTTTTCATAAGTTAATTTAGCTGTCACTTCTTCATTTTTCGCTTCTATAAATTTTGCTTGAGCGCCTGCTAAAGAAGATTCTGACTGAGCTAAATCTGCTACAGTAATTTTCCCGCTCTCCAATCTTAACTGGTCAGTTTCAACTTGTCTTTCTAATAAATTTACATTTCGTCTATTAATTTCAAGTTTTTCTTTTGCTAGTATTAATCCTGTATACGCTTCAATTGCTTTAAGTAATATTGTTTGTTCTGTTTTTAGAAGTTTTGCTTCTGCTAAAACTAAACCAATTTTATTTTTTTCTAAATCAGCAACACCACCAAATCCTTGAAATAATTTTTGCTCAATGGTAATTGATGTAGTTTTTGGATTTACATCAGTAATCGTTGCATCGCCTCCTGATTGATTAGTAAGCTTACCTGTGTCTTCTTGGCTCTTAGATCCCGATATGGTTACTGAGGGTAAAAATTCACTTTTTGAAATTTTCAAATCTTGTTTAGAAACTTCAATATTTTCTCTTTCTGCATTCAACTCTGGATTATTCTTATAAGCTTGCAAAAGTGCCTGTGATAAAGAAACGGCAAATACATTTTTTGAAAAAAAAGTTATCAGAAATAAAATAATAATTGTTCTAATCATTTTAATATTTAAATAAATTACTTTTTTTGATCTAGGGGATGGTTTTCACCATCGTTTATTCCAACATTTTTTAATTCGTAAGGATTTATCCCTTCAACACAAGCTACATTAATTCCATATATTTTCGGATTCACTCTTGGTCTGTTGTGAGTATTAATTCCGCAAACTTTGCAAAAATAATGTTTAGCTGTTTTTGTATAAAATTGATAAAGTGTTAAAAGATTTTGCCCTTTAATAAGCTTAAAATCATCGGAGCCAATTACACCAATAACATATCCTTTTCTTTTACATATAGAACAATTGCATCGCATTAACTTTTGAAATCCATTTTCTGGTATTTTTACTTCGGCTTCTACTCCACCGCAATGACAAGTTAATTTTTTCATTAGTTTTATTCAAATTTCATAACATGATTTTTCTTATCTGGTAATAGTTATCCACAATACTGATAAAGCCTTTTTAAATGTTCATGTTTTGATTCACTTATGATTCACTTACAGACTCGAAATACAACCTGATTGACTGTATCTAAAATATGTTATAGAACAAAACAAGAACATGAAACTAACGGTACCATTTTACTTACATAAAGCAGGCGCTGGTTTTCCATCTCCTGCAACAGATTATATAGAAGAAGACATAGATCTCAATATTCACTTAATCAAAAATGTTCCAGCAACTTTTATTATTAGAGTTCAAGGAAAATCAATGATTAATATTGGAATTAATGACGGTGATTTGTTGGTTGTAGATAAAAGCTTAAATCCTAAAAATTTTTCAACAGTAATTGCAAATGTTCATGATGAATTGGTTGTTAAAAATTTTGTTAAAGAAGAAGGTAAAAAATTTTTAACATCTGGATCTAAGAAGTTTGAGGACCGAATTTTAATCAATGAAGAAGAAGATATATTTATTTGGGGAGTTGTAACTTATGTCATCCATTCAGTATACTAAAAAAATAGCTTTAATAGATTGTAACTCTTTTTATGTATCTTGCGAAAGATTATTCAATCCTAAAATTAGAAAAAAACCTGTTGTGGTTCTATCCAATAATGATGGCTGTATTATTTCAAGATCTAATGAAGCAAAAGCTTTGGGAATTAAAATGGGTGAGCCCTATTTTAAGGAAAAAAATATAATTGTTAAAAACAATGTTCAAGTTTTTTCATCAAATTATTCTTTGTACGGTGATATATCAAGAAGAGTAATGAGAACTCTCAAGCGTTTTAATTCAGATATAGAAGTTTATTCAATTGATGAAGCTTTTTTAGATTTATCAAATTTTTCTGATGATGAAATTGAAAACGTGGGTAATGAAATTAGAAGTGTGGTTTTAAAATGGACAGGCATACCAACAAGTATCGGAATCGCTAAAACTAAAACTTTAAGCAAAATTGCAAATCATATCGCTAAAAAAAAACAGTCTGGTGTCGTTAGTTTGATAGGAATTAAAAATATTGATCTAATACTAGAAAAAGTAGAAATTAATGACGTATGGGGAGTTGGTAAGCAGCTAACAAAATTCTATAATCAAAATGGAATCTATAATGCTAAACAATTAAAAAATAAACCTAATACATGGATTAAAAAAAATTCAAATGTTTTAAGTTCAAGAACAGCAATGGAGCTTAGAGGTATTACTTGTGTCAACCTAGAAACAAAAAGCTCTAAGAGAAAAAGCTGTGTAGTGTCACGTTCATTTGGACAAAGAATAGAAAACTTTCAAGAATTAAGGGAAGCAATCGCAGGTTATTCTTTAAATGCTTCGGAAAAAATTAGATCAGAGTCTTTATTTGCAAAATCAATAACTGTTTTTATTAGAACAAGTTCTTTTCAAGATCGCCATGGTTTTTATTCAAACTCAAAAAGAATTGATTTGCCAATAGCTACAAATAATAGCATTGAAATAGTGAAAGCAACTCTAAATGGTTTAGAGGGTATTTTTAAAAATGGTTATCGTTATCAAAAAGCAGGAGTAATGCTGTCTCATTTATCCGATTCTACTAATAATAAAAATTTATTTTCTTCTGAAAGAGATGAAAAAATAAATAGCCTAATGAAGTCTATTGATAATACTAATTATAGATATGGCAGATCAACTTTAAGTCTTGCAAGCGCTGGGGTTCACAAAATATGGAATTCAAAAAGACAACATTGCTCAAAAATAGATACAGCTGATTTTTATTCTTTACCAACGATAAAAGCTATTTGAGATTTTCAATATTATTAATATTTTCTAAAGAATTATTTAATTCACTTATATTTTCACGTCGCGAAAGAGTAAAAATTGAAAAAATCATGATGACAATCAAGGCTATAGGAATAAGTGTAATCGCTGAAATATGCTGTAAAACAAGAAAAATATAGGTAACTAGAAAAATCATAGATCTAATTAATGCAGTAATTTTAAATACAGCAATAATTGACAGGGAATGCCTTAAGAGATTAAAAAAACTCATCTTTGACGGGCCAAAATATCTAGATCCCCTAATTGATGAAATAGATGTTCGTTCTTTAGTTATCTTTGATAATGATCCAGAAAAACTACTCCACGTTGCCGGCTCCTTTATCATTAGAGATACTACGGATTTAGGTAAGCAAGTGTAATTTCCAAATTTAATAGATTTTCCGGTAAAAATAAAAGTTAAATATTTATGAACTAAATAACAAAATTTAAAAAACAGTCCTTCAGATCTTTTAATCCTATCTGCTGTAATAACTTTTTCAGAATGTTCGTTTGCCTTATCGATAAGTAATTTTAATTCTTCAGGTCTATCTTCGCCATCACCATCCATAGGTATCACATAATCAAAATTTTCTTTATCATTAATATATTTTAATCCAGCAGCATAACATCTAGCATGACCTCTATTCTCTTTCATATTAATAACCTGAACAGATTTTAAATTATTTAGGTTGAGATTAATTTCAGATTTTAATTCTGTAGATCCATCATTAATAATTAAAACTGAGACCTCAACGTTTAAATCTACAATCTGCAAATCAATATTTTCCAAAAGTTTAAAAACTGATTCCCAGTCATTATAAATAGGTATTAATATTTTAATTTTTTTCACTTTATTAAAAATTTTTCCTTAAATAATATTTAATAAGTTTATTAGTCAATTTATTTCCATAAATTAAAACTTTTCTATTAATTTTATTTCTTGTCAAGCATGATTTCCAGTCAGATTTTTTCTGTAATATATCTTTTTTTCTAAAAAATTTTTCTTTATTAATTAAAATATAATTTTTGTAATTAAGATTAAAATAATTAAAAGCAAATTTTAACATTTGTATTGCTGTATAACTTTTTCCATTAGATAGAATAAAATCTTGAGGCTTTTTTTTTATAAAATTAAAAAGATATTTGACTTGTTCTGGACACCAATTCCATTCTCTAGAAATTTTCAAATTTCCAAATTCAGTTTTTAAATTATATTTTTTTGCATTGATTGCAGCAAGACATATTTTGGGTATTAAATATGATTTATTTCTAAAAAATGATTCAGTGTTAAAAATAACAGCATTATATGATTTTACATTATGCAACTTTCTATATTTTTTTGTGATTTGAAAAGATTTTAATTTTGATAATCCATATGGACTAACAGGCTTTTTAGCTGAATCAACTTTAATTTTACCATTTATTTTTCCATACATTTCACAAGATGAAGCATTAATAAATTTACAATTATAATTATTTTTTAAAATTACATCTAAAAAATTTTTACATCCCAAATAATTACTTCTAAGAGTTTCTTTTTTATATAAAAAAGATTTTGTTGGTGAGCTTTGTCCTGCATAATAAAAAATCAAACTGGGCTTATATTTGTATAAAAGTTCGTTAATTTTTTTTTTATTATAAATATCAAGCTTATTTAGCTTTAAATTTCTATGTTTTTTAAATAGTTTTTTACTTTTTTTTAGTGATCTAGTTGTAACTATTACTTTGTAATTTTTTTTTAATAAAAATTGACTTGTTATAATACCAAACTGACCTGTTCCACCTACAATGATTGCAACTAAATTTTTCACTAATTTTTTAAATAAATTTATTCATTATTTTTTCGTTTCCACTGCACAAGTTGTCCATTTTTATACTCCAAACAAGATGGCAAGTTCTCGTTTTCTTTTCTGCTTCTACACAAAATAGTTTTTCCATGTAAATTTGGCATATAATTCAACCAATTATTTTTATTATTAGATATTTCCCCCCAAATTGGTCTATCATTTAGATGATAAGATAAATTTCCAGCTTCCCATTCATTTCCAAAAACATAAAGAATTTTACCACCTTTTTTATCATTCCATTGCTTCTGTACTTTCTGTGCAATTTCTTTTCCTGGATAATCTGTTCTTTTATCTGTCTGTGTTATTGAAACATAAGCATAGGCAAAAGGAGAAAAAATAAATAAAAATAAAAATACTGAAGCAAATCCTTTAAGTTTATTTAAATTAATTTTTGATTGAAAAATATAAATTAACAAAACTCCAAAAAATAAATAAAAAGGTGTCATCCACATTGTTCTAATTTTAACTCCCATAATCATAGAAGTTAAAAACACTAAAGCTATAGGAACAATGTTTATTGTTAGTAAAAATAATAATTTATTATCCTTGAAATTGATTTTAGCTTTCAATTTATTATTTAAAAATAGAAGCATTACGAAGAAAGGTATTAATATTCCAATTTGTTTAGCTAAAAAAATTAGAGGATGTTTAATATGATTTAAAATATTTGGATCTTCTGCTCCAGTTCTATGAAGTCCATATGTGATTGTTATATAGTTAAAATCGACTAACCAGATTAAATGGGGCAATAAAACAATAAAAAAAGAAATTAGAGATATCATACATTTAAAATCAATTTTTTTTTTGTAAATCATATAAATTAAAAAAATATCTAAAGCTAAAACTAAATAGATAAACAAATATTTTGATAAAACTCCGAGCGCTGCAAACAAACCAAACAATAACCAATCAATAGTTTTATTATTTTTAAATCCTCTCCAAGCATACAAAACTGATAATGAACAAAAAGGTAGTTGGCAAACATTTACATTAAATTCAGGAGTAGTGAAATTATAAAAATAAATTCCCTCAAGCAGTAATACAGATAATAAGTTATAAGTTTTATTATTAAAAAATTCTTCTGAAAATTTCCAAACAACAAAAAAAGATGTAACAACAAAAATTTGACTTAATAAATAATACGCCCAATCATTACTGCCAAAGATTTGATAAAAAACTTCAACAAAAAATGCACTTGCAGGAGGGTGTTTGTTAAAACCCCAATCTAAACTACTCCCCCAAGCCAGAGCTTCAATGGTATCAAGTGGCAAATTATTGTTTGTAATTGATGGAATCAAAGTCCACACAATTAAATGAGTTGTAATAAAAATATAAAATAAATTGTTTATATTTCTTTTATTAAAGGTCATTTACCTAAATTTATACAATTAAACCAATATTGACACCAATTAATTGCTGAATATACTCCGTCAAATTAAAAATGGAATTATGGTAAAAATCTCTAAAAATTATGAGCCAAAGTTAACTGAAAAATATATGTGTGAAAAACACAAGGCTTATTTTAAAAAAAAACTTAATGAATGGAAGAGTGAAATAATTAAAACTAGCAACGAAGCTCTTTATAATGGTTCTTTAGATGATAACAGTGTATCAGCTGACATTGTAGATCAGGCAAGTTCATACACTGATAAAACAGTCGAAATGAAAGCTATTAATAGACAAATAAAACTTATTTCAAAAATAGATCAAGCTTTAACTAGAATTAAAAATAATACGTATGGATTTTGCCTAGAAACAGGTGAGCCTATAGGTATTAAAAGATTAATAGCTAGACCGGTTGCTGAACTTTGTATTGCGGCCCAAGAAAAACACGAAAAAGAAGAAAAGATATACGCCGATAACTAAGGCTTTGGTATTTTAGACCCATTTTTTAAAAGATCATAACCTTCAATTACAGCTTTCCTATTAGCAATTTCTAAATACCACCTAGTTAAATTTTTAAAATTTTTTAGACCAACATCGTGCCATTCATGTCTTGCAATCCAAGGCCATGTTGCAATATCTGCAATGGTGTAATTTTGCCCTGCTAAATATTTTGATTTTGCCAATCTCTCATCTAAATCTTTATAAATATTTTTAGAAATTTCAAAATATCTTTGTTCTCCATATTCACTTTTTCCAGGATTGTAATGATGAAACTGATGGTGTTGACCAATCATTGGACCAATCAAACCCATCTGTGCCATTAACCACTGATTAATAATATTTCGGTCTTTAACATCATAAAATTTATTACTTTTTTCTCCCAAATACATAAGAATTGCTCCTGATTCAAAAATAGTTAAATTATTATCGTGATCTATAATTACAGGAATTTTGCTAAATGGACTTATTTTTTTAAAATCAGAATTAAATTGTTCACCTTTATTAAGATCTACTTTAGTTAATTTATAATCACAACCAATTTCTTCTAACATTATTGTAATTTTTTTACCATTTGGAGTATCTGCTGTTAAAAGTTCTATCACTTTTTTACACCTAGTCTTTCATGAATGTTTTTTGAAGTTGTTGAAAATTCAAATCTTAACTTCTCATCTGGCTTTGCATATTTAAAACTACCTCTTGCAGCCAAAGCTCCTTCATGAAAACCAGATAGAATTAATTTGACTTTTCCTGGATAAGTACAAATGTCTCCAATGGCAAATATTCCTTTTTGGTTTGTTTCAAAATTTTCTGTATTAACTGGTATATGTTTTTTATCTAAATTTAATCCCCAATTGTTAATTGGGCCTAATTGCATGATTAGTCCAAAAAAACCTAAAACATAATTTGTTTCAATTTTTTTAATTTTTCCATCTTCATGTTTAACGCTAATGTTTTCAATTTTGTTTTTTCCTTCTACAGAACTTAATTGGTATTGTGTTAGTATTTGAACTTTGCCTTCTTTCTCTAATTGTCTAACTTTATTTACGCTTGATTCTGCTCCTCTAAATTCATCTCGTCTATGTATTAATTTAACATTCGAATTATTTGAAAGTTCAATTGTCCAATCTAAAGCCGAGTCACCTCCTCCAAATATTGTAACTGTTTTATCTTTAAAAATTGTTTTATCTTTAACTGAATAAAGTATTTCCTTTCCTTCAAATTTTTCACATTCTTTTACTGAAAACTTTCTCGGTTCAAAAGAACCTACGCCGCCAGCAATAATGATGCTTGATGCTTTAAACTCTTTTCCTTTAATAGTTTTAATTAACCAGTTTTTATTTTTTTTACTAATTTTTTCAACTCTATCGTTTAAATGAAAATTAGTTTTAAAAGGTTTTATTTGCTCAATTAAATTATCTGTTAATTCTTTACCAGTACATTCAGGTATTGCTGGAATATCATAAATCGGTTTGTCTGGATAAAGCTCAATGCATTGGCCTCCAATTTTATCCAAGTTGTCAACAACTTCACATTTTAAACCAATAATACCAAGTTGATGAGTGCAAAAAAGTCCCACCGGACCTGCACCTACAACCAAAACATCTGTATCAATCATTAAGTTTGCTTTTCTGGAAGATTTACAATCATGCCTTCTAACCTATCAGATACAGTCAATTGGCAGCTCAATCTGCTAAATTTATTTGTTTCATATGCCATATCTAACATATCCTCTTCTCCGTCTTCTTTTTTTGGTAATTTATTAAACCATTCTTCTTTGACATAAACGTGGCAAGTAGCACAGGCCATTGATCCTCCACAATCAGCATCAATTCCTGGAATATTGTTTTGAACAGCTCCTTCCATAACAGTTAAACCATTTTGAACTTCAATTGTATGACGCTTGCCTGAATATTCAATATAAGTGATTTTAGCCATTAAGTTTATATAGGTACAAAAAAAAGTAGGGCAAGTAAATTAATACTTGTTAAATTTAAAAATATAAAAAATTATCTATACCTTTGTGTGGTATTTTGCATTGCAGCAACCCAAATCACTAAGACAAATGCTATCTTGTTAACAAAATCTGCAATATTGTAAATTATATTTAATGAATTGAGGTCTACACCTCCAGAAAAAAAAGCAAATATATAACCTAATGGATAAATTGCCCAACCAACTGCAACAATCTTCTTCATTGAATTATAAGCAGTAACCATTGGTTTGTTTCCACTTTTTGCTACTGCTAGCCCGGCATCTCCAGAATATATTTCATATAATATGTAAATCCATCCAGTTATAGCGATAACAAAACCAGCCACAGCAGGAATATATCTTGACTCTCCTAAATATCCTCCAAGCAGCATTGTAAAACTTCCTATTAATAGTTTCCAAAAAAGTTTTTTAGGAACCTTTCGAACTGTAGACAAAATTAAGTAAAACTGAGTCACTTGCAACGGTACAGTTATAAACCAGTCAATATATCGGTACAATATTGGCAAATCTCCTGTGATTGCCCATACATTTCTTATATAAACATAATTAACAAATGAAACACCAGTGATAATCCCAGCTACTGTTAAAGTTGTTCTCCAATTATGAACAACTGACCCTCTTTCAAAGAAAAAAAATAATGTAGCGGCTAACATTCCCATAGAAGTTATCCAGAATGAAACTCCTACAAAGTCATCAGAAGATAATAAAGTTGAATTTGCATTTGCAACATTAGAAAAAACTAATAAAAACAGCGTGGTTAAAGTGAAAAGTTTAACTCTTTTCATAAAAAAATCCCTTTTTTAAATAGTTTTAATGTTATCTGTATAAACTATGCTTGCAGTAAAGTGAAAGTTTTTTAACTCTATTTTGTATTGATTTTACTTGTTTTTTAAAATTAAATACAACTCATATCTTAAATAATTAATAATATTAGAATCGAACAAAATGAATAATAATTTTAAAAAAATTTATGAAAATTCAATTGATGAACCTGAGAATTTTTGGAGAGAAGTCGCTGATGATATTTTTTGGTTTAAAAAACCAAATAAAATTTTAAATAAATCAAAACCACCTTTTTATAAATGGTTTGAAGATGGTGTAACAAATACTTGTTACAACGCCTTAGACATTCATATTGATCAAGGTAGAGGTGATAAAATTTGCCTAATTTACGATAGCCCAATAACAGGAAACAAGAAGCAGTTCACTTATAAAGAATTAAGAGACAAGGTTTCAAAATTTGCTGGAGCTTTAATTAATCAAGGTATTAAAAAAGGAGACAGGGCAATAATTTATATGCCAATGATCCCTGAGGCTGTAGTTGCAATGCTTGCATGTGGAAGAATTGGAGCAATTCATTCAGTTGTTTTTGGTGGATTTGCTTCAAATGAATTAGCAAGTCGAATAGATGACAGTAAGGCTAAGATATTAATTACTGCTTCGTGTGGTTTTGAGCCAGGAAAAACAGTTGAGTATAAACCTTTAGTTGATGAAGCCCTAAAATTAGCTTCTCATAAAATTGAAAAAGTAATTCTTTTTCAAAGATCTGGCCACGAAGTAAAATTAAATGCTCCAAAAGAATTAAGCTGGGATGAAGTGTTATCAAATGCTCAAAATGTTGATTGTGTAGAAATGAATTCTAATGAGTTTGCATACATTTTATATACCTCTGGAACAACTGGTATACCAAAAGGAATTGTAAGGGATATAGGTGGTCACATAGTTGCTCTTAAATGGACAATGAAAAATATTTACAATATTGACACTGACGATATTTGGTGGTCCGCAAGTGATATTGGTTGGATTGTGGGTCATTCATACATCGTTTATGCGCCATTATTTAAAGGCTGCACTACTATTTTGTTTGAAGGAAAACCTGTTGGTACTCCAGATGCGGGAGTATTTTGGAAAATAATTTCTGATTATAAAGTAAAATCACTTTTTACTGCCCCAACTGCATTTAGAGCAATTAAAAAAGAAGATCCTGAAGGAAAATTTTTCTCTAAATATGATTTAAGTTCATTTAAAAGTTTATTTTTAGCAGGCGAAAGAGCAGATCCTGACACCATAAAATGGGCTGAAAAACTATTAAAAGTTCCAGTGATTGATCATTGGTGGCAAACTGAAACTAGTTGGGCAATTAGTTCTAATTGTACAGGAATAGAAATGATGAAAACAAAATATGGCTCGGCTTGTAAAGCTGTTCCAGGTTATGATGTAAAAATAATTAAACCAGATCAAACTTTAGCTAAACCAAATGAAATGGGAGATATTGTTGTTAAACTTCCATTGCCTCCAGGAACTTTTCCAACATTGTGGAATGCTGATAAAAGATATGAAGAAACATATATGTCTAATTATAAAGGTTATTACCAAACTTATGATGCAGGACACATTGATGAAGATGGATACATTTCGATTATGTCCAGGACGGATGATATCATAAATGTTGCAGGACACAGATTATCAACAGGAGCAATTGAAGAAGTATTATCTGAACATCAGTCCGTTGCTGAATGTGCAGTAATTGGAATAGCAGATAAATTAAAAGGACAATTGCCAATCGGATTAATTACATTAAAAGCTGGAGTTGATAAAGATAACGAAACTATAGCTAAAGAATGTGTACAAATGGTTAGAGATAAAGTTGGTCCAGTCGCTGCATTTAAAATTGCAATAGTTGTAAAAAGATTACCAAAGACAAGGTCAGGAAAAATATTAAGAGGGACTGTAAGAAAAATTGCTGATAGTGAGCCTTATAAAATGCCTGCAACTATTGATGATCCTGCCATACTAACAGAGATAAAAGAAGATCTTATTAAAAATAATATCCTAAAAGACTAAAGGTTTACCTTCTGGGTCACCTAGAATTTTACCATCTTGCATTTTAATTTTTCCACCAACAATTGTTGCCGTAGGTGTACCTTTAAATTTAAATCCATCGAAAGGGGACCAACCACATTTACTCTCAATATTTTCATTTTTAATTTCAATTTTTTTATTCATATCAACAATTGTAAAATCAGCATCAAATCCCTCTTTAATAAATCCTTTGTTTTTAATTCCAAAAATCTTAATTGGGTTTTCACACACAAGTTTCATTAATTGATTTAAAGATAATTTGCCATCATTAACATGATTAAGCATAACCGACATTAATGTTTGTACCCCTGGCATTCCAGATGGTGAGTCTGGATATTCTTTCTCTTTATTTATTTTTAAATGAGGAGCGTGATCTGAACCAATTGTATCATTAAAATTATTTTTTACTGCATACCATAACCTATCGTAGTGAGATTTATCTCTTATAGGTGGATTCATCTGAGCATAAGTTCCAAGTTTATCATAACAATCTGGAGCATAGATTGTTAAGTGTTGTGGAGTTATCTCAAAGGTAATATTCCCTTTGTGTTGTGATAAAAAGTCTATTTCTTCTTTAGTTGTGATGTGAAGAATGTGTGCTTTTTTCTTATATCGCTCTGCTATTCTAACAATTCTCCTAGTAGATGAGATTGCACACTCGACACTTCTCCAAACCGGGTGTGAATTAACATCTCTTTTTTTAATCAATTTTTTATTAATATTCAAAATCGCTTCATCTTCTGAGTGCACAGCAACAACTTTTGAGCTACTTTGAAATACCTTTTCAATGTCTCCTTCTTCTGCAACTAAAAGATTACCAGTTGATGAACCTGCAAAAAGTTTAATTCCACAACAGCCCTCTAAATTTTTTAAATCTGCTAACTCATTTGCGTTATCAGCTGTTGCACCAAAATAAAAAGCATAATTGCAATACATTCTATTTTTGGCAAGATCTAACTTTTTCTGAAACTCCACTTTAGTTGATGTTGGTGGATTAGTGTTAGGCATTTCAAATACACTTGTAATACCTCCTGCTATTGCAGCTCTACTTCCAGAGTGAAGATCCTCTGTATCTGTTGAACCTGGTTCTCTAAAATGAGTTTGGGTATCTATACATCCAGGTAAAACAGTTTGGCTTTCTGCATTTAATGTTTCTTTGGCTTCTTCTGAAATTTGACCAATTTTATGAATTTTTCCATCTTTAACAGCTACATCTACATCTTTTAATTCTCCATTGATGTAACATTTTCCATTTTTAATTATAAGATCTAACATTTAAGAAAAAAGTAATTATATTAAAAATTGTAACTAATCAAATATGAATATTAAAAATGTATATATTTTAGAAGATCGTGGAATTCTTTTTATCAATGGATCTGATGCAAAAGAATTTTTGCAAAACCTAATCACAAATGATATCAACAAAGTTAATGCGACTAATAGTTGTTTTGCGTCACTTCTAACCCCCCAGGGTAAGTTTCTTTTTGATTTTTTAATAATTCAACATAAAAATGGTTACTTTATTGACTGTGAAAAAAAACAAGCTGAAGAACTTTTTAGGCAGTTAAATGTTTATAAACTTAGATCAAAAATCGAAATTACAAATTTAAGTAATGAATTTGTAATTGCAGCTTTTAGTTATGAGAAATTCATCACTTTTAAGGGGGCGAAAGATGAACCAGGAAGTACTGTTAAATATAATGAAGATCCTATTTTATTAGATCCGAGACACAAAAAGCTTGGAGGAAGATTAATAATAAATTTAGAAAAACTTTACTTATCTTTAAAAAAAATTGATCTAAAAAGTTCAAAACCAGAAGAATATTATAATTATAGTTTTGAACTTGGAATTCCTCAAAAAAATATGGACAAGCTACGCAATAAATTATTTGGAATTGAATGTAACTTTGGTGAACTAAATGGAATAGATTTTAAAAAAGGATGTTATGTTGGACAAGAAAATACTTCCAGGATTAAATTAAAAAATAAATTATCTAAAAGATTATTGCCAGTCAAAATAATAGAAGGAAGTATAAATGAAGGGGACTCTATTTTAGATAAAGATTTAAATATTGGAAAAATCTTAATTGATAAATATTATCCTTTTGCAATAATTAAGTTCACTAATAATAAATTTGATTTTAATTCTGTGTATAAAGTTAATAATTCAAAAATTAAAATTATAAAACCAGATTGGATAGATAATAATCTTAAGAATATTTAATCAAACAAATTAATATTTTAAATTTTTTAAATCTTTTTCAAAAGTATTATTTATTTTCTCATGAAGTTCTTTTGGAACAATTTCTCTCCACTTATTTTTAGATCCTAGGTGAAAAAAATCAATTTTTTTCTTTGTTTTTTCAGAGTATACATTTTCAGAAAAACCTTCTTTTTTCTCTTTATTTTTTAAAATTTCAAAACTAGTTGACCTAATGCAATTATTAATTTTTTTTTCATCAATTTTTTCATTTATTTTACATAAAACATTTATGTAATTAATTAAATTTTTTAAAGTTTGGTATACATCTTTTTCTAAGTCTTCATATTTTATAACTATTTTTTTAAATAAATTATTGTTAATCCAAGATTTATAGTGATTTGACCAAGAACTTAAAAACTGGAAGTCTGAATAATCATTTTTTTCTCTAATATCATAGATATATTTTTTTTCATTTAGCATAAAATTTAATGACTGTTCGTAGTTTAAATCATAATGATTTTTTAGTGATGTAATAATATTTCTTGGATCCCTAACTACATAAATAATTCCAAGTGTATATTCTGGCTTTGTAAAATTTTTTCCACCTAGTGAAAGTAAAGAATTATGAGTTTTTAAAAATATTGTTTTTTTTTTACTAACTATTTTTTTTTGAGAAATATCCCAATATGAATTAATTTCACCAGGCTTATCAATTTTTATATCAAAATATTTTTTTTGTGGATATAAACCAATATTTTTTAATAATTCAAAACTAAAATTTCCACTTTCAGAATAATAATATGCTGAAAGTAATGACCTAATCCATGTATTTCCACTTTTTGGATATGATGCTAACCAAATTATCATTAGTATTTATTTTATAAATTTGCTTAATTCAGGTTTAAAATAGTTTGGACCTTTCATTACTTTTCCATTTTCGTTATAAATAGGCTTGCCATTTTCTCCTAATTTACTCATATTTGACTCTTGAACCTCATTAAAACATTTGTCTAAATTTATTCCAAATGCATGACCCGCACCATAAGTAACGTACAGAATATCTGTAAGTGCATCTGCGACTTCTAAAATATTATTTTCATGTATTGCCTGTTGGAGCTCTTCCAACTCTTCTTTTATTAAGCTTATTCTTAGTAAATTTATTTTTTCTGTACTTAGTTCAGTCTTATTTTTTACCTCTTGACCAAATGTTTTCATAAAGAGACCTACTTTTTCAAAATTTGTCATTATACTCCTATCAGTAAATAAATTGTGTCTAATTTGATTCTTTATTTATTTAATGTATAACAAATATTGCATTGTTAATGTTTTTAAAACTATGAAAAAAAGAAGAGAGCACGATAGTATTGGAGTTATTAACGTTCCTGGGGATAAATATTGGGGTGCATCCACTGAAAGGTCAAAAAAATACTTTGATATTGGAGAATTTTTAGTAAGACCTGTTTTAATTAAATCAATTGCAATAATTAAAAAATCAGCAGCTGTTGTTCATCGAAAAAATAAACAAATAGAAAGTAAGATCGCTAATGCAATTATAAAAGCTGCGAATGAAGTTATACAAGGCAAACTAAATGATCATTTTCCTCTTAAAGTATGGCAAACAGGTTCGGGAACACAAACAAATATGAATTTGAACGAAGTAATTGCAAATCGAGCGATAGAAATATTAGGTGGAAAAAAAGGATCAAAAAAACCTGTACATCCAAATGATCATGTAAATAAATCTCAGTCAACCAATGATGTTTTTCCAACTGCAATGCATATAGCTATTGCATTAGAAACAAAAAAAAAATTACTGCCTTCTTTAATAACTTTAAATAAAGAACTTAAAAAAAAAGTAAGTAAATTTAAAAATATAATTAAAGTTGGTAGAACACATTTACAAGATGCTACTCCAATTTCTCTAGGTCAAGAATTTTCTGGTTACCAATCACAATTGGAGAGTTGTATTAAAAGAATTAAAAATGCTTTAAATGAAATTTATTTTTTAGCACAAGGTGGGACTGCTGTGGGTACTGGTATAAATACTAAGAAAAATTTTGATAAAAAAATAGTTAAAGAAATAAAGAAAATCACCAAAATTTCATTTAAACCCGTAAAAAACAAATTTGCTGCTTTGGCATCTCATGACGCAATAGTAAATTTTTCTGGAACTTTAAATACCACGGCTGTTTGTTTAATGAAAATAGCAAATGATATAAGATTTTTAGGGTCAGGACCTAGAGCTGGATATGGTGAATTAATTTTACCAGCAAATGAACCTGGGTCTTCAATTATGCCAGGAAAAGTTAATCCAACTCAATCAGAGGCAGTAACGATGGTTTGTGTAAAAGTTATTGGAAACCATAACGGTATTACAATGGCAGGCTCCCACGGTCATTTTGAATTAAATGTTTTCAAACCGTTAATTGCACATAACATATTACAATCAATTGATTTATTGTCTGATAGTTCAAAAAATTTTGCTATTTATTGTATTAAAGGAATTAAAGCTGACAAAAATAAAATCAAAAAACACCTGGAAAATTCATTAATGCTAGTTACTGCTTTGGCTCCACACATAGGCTACGATAATGCTGCCAAAATAGCAAAAAATGCATTAAAAAATAATACTACTCTTAAATATGAGGCATTGAAATCAAAATTAATAAAAGAAAAAGAGTACAATAGAATTGTTGATCCAAAAAAAATGATCTATCCAGAATAACTATTAAAAATTTCTCTAGTAAAATTTTTTAAATTTATCCAGTTTTGAATTTTATTTTCTTTTTTTTTATTGTATTGATTTATAATGTTCACAGTATTTTCATTTGCAATACTTTTTTTATCATTAATTTTAAAATTATTAATATTTAATTTATTATTAGATGAATCAATGTAAATATCAAAAAAAATATTTTTCAATAATTTTCTATTTTTTTTTGGAATTTGAAAAACAGTATAAAATTTTTTCTGGTCAGTTACATTAAAATTAAAACTGCCTTTAAATATTAACTTTTCATCAATAAAATCCAGATTGCTTTCAATTAATTTTATTGAACCAACTTTTTTACTAATTAAAAGAGAGTTATTAAAATTTATTTTTCCGTTATCAAAATTTATTAATATTTTAGTAAAATCAAATAATTTGTTATGTATATTATTTGATTTTATATCAATGCTAGCACTTAAATTTTTATTAAACAAAAAATCTACATTTAAAAATTTAATAAATTCAAAGCTTGAAATTAAAAATTTTATTAAGTTTAAATTGTCTAAATTTATATCTAATTTTATGTAAAATGGATCAATATCAATCTGTCCATTGTAATCTAAATTACTATTAACAATTTTAGAATCTACTGATTGAAAGGTTATTATATTATTTTGAATTTGAAAATTGGAATGAAGTTTGGCATTTCTAAAAAAAATACTATTTTTTGCTATATATTTTTTACCTTTAGTTAAAGATTTATTTTTTATTTCTAGATCTAATTTTTTTAATTTTATCAAAGTCACTGATTTGGTTTCGTTTTTAAAATTTTTGTACCAATTTATATCAAATGGAATTTTAAAAAGTTTTCCTTTTGCAATAATTTGATTAACTAATTTTTTTTCATTATAAAACAGATTAATATTTTTGATTGGAGCTAGAGTAATTATATTATTATTATCTTTTAAAAAAAAATTACTATTTTTAATAATAACTTTTTTTTTTGAAAATCGATTGTTTATATAATCTTCATAGAATTTAGTATTTTTTTTTTGAAAGATAAAATTTGCATCTTCTATTAAAATTTTAGTTATTTTTAAGTTGTTTCGATCAAACAAATTTTTTTGTGATATATAAATTTTTAATTTTTTTATCTGACTTAGCTCTTTTGGATTTTTTATGTTGTCTTCAAAAATCTTAACATTTTCTATCAAAAAATGTGGAGATGGAAGAATAAAATATCTTATATTTGATGATAAGCTAAAATCAATTTTAAATTCTTTTATTAGCTTATCAGTTATGTCTTTTTGTAATACTCCTTTATTGTATAATGTTGGTATTGATACATAAAATAAATATATAAATAATAAAGCAATAAAAAGTATTATAGACATGCTTAAATTGCTAATATTAATGAATTTAGTATTTTTAAATTTTTTATATTTGTTTAATTTGTTGGGAAAGTATTTATTGATAAATTTAATGATTTTAGATTCTATAAATTTGCTAAGTTTTTCAAATTTGTCGATAAAGAAATTTTTTAATTTAAAAAGTTCACTGGAAAATTTTATTTTAATTTTTTTCATGAAAAATTTATTTTATTTATAATGATAATTTGCAAATGATAAACTCTGAATATTTAAATAATTTAAATAAGTCACAAAAAGAAGCTGTTTTACATCTTGATGGTCCTCTTTTAATTGTTGCTGGGGCAGGATCTGGCAAAACAAAAGTGCTTACATCAAGAATTGCACATATTATTAAAGAAAAAAAGGCATACCCCAACCAAATACTATCTGTAACTTTTACTAATAAGGCTGCTAAAGAAATGCAAAAAAGAGTAAGTACAATACTTAAAACTGAAGCTATTGGTCTATCATGGCTTGGAACATTTCATTCAATTTGTGCCAAACTTTTAAGAAAACATGCTGCAGCTACTGGATTAAACTCAAATTTTTCTATTATTGATCAAGATGATCAACAAAGATTAATTAAAAATATATGTAAAGCTGAAAATATAGACATAAAACAATTAGCTCCTAAATATATTCTGGCAATAATAGATAGATGGAAAAATAAAGGATATTATCCACAAAAAGTTATTTTAAATAAAAAAGATATTTATGAAAAAAACATACTTCCTATTTACAAAATTTACCAACAAAAATTGTTAGATTTAAATGCGTGTGATTTTGGTGATTTAATTTTGCATTGTGTAAATATTTTAGAAAATAATTCAGATATTAATGAAATCTACTCTAAAAATTTTAAATATATTTTAGTAGATGAATATCAGGATACAAATTTTATTCAAAGTAAATGGCTTAATCTTCTAGCAAAAAAAAACCAAAATATTTGTTGTGTAGGTGATGATGACCAATCTATTTATAGTTGGCGTGGTGCTGAAATTAAAAATTTTTTAGAATTTGATCAAATTTATAAAAAAACAAAAATAATTAGACTAGAAGAAAATTATAGATCGACTCAAAATATTCTATCCGTAGCAGCAAATCTTATTGCAAATAATAAAAATAGAGTTGGTAAAAAACTAAAATCAACAAAGGATGAAGGTGATTTAATAAAACTCAATTGTTTTAAAAATGGAAAAGATGAGGCCATAGGGGTTGCTGATGAAATTGAAAAAAAATTAAAAAAAAAATATTCTCTTAACAATATAGCTATTTTAGTTAGAGCTATTTTTCAAACAAGAGAATTTGAAGAGCGTTTTCTAAAAATAGGTTTACCTTATAGAATTCTTGGTGGAATTAAATTTTATGAAAGAGCAGAAATTAAAGACTGTGTTTCTTATTTAAGATTAATACATCAAAATAAAGATGATTTGGCTTTTGATCGGATAATAAATAATCCTAAAAGATCAATTGGTGAAAGCACCACTAAACAAATTCATGAATTTTCAAAAAAACATCTAATAAATTTGGAAGTTGCTGCAAAAAAACTTATAGAACTAAATTTAATAAAACCTAAAGCTAAAATTGGACTTATTTCTTTTTTAAATTTAATGCAGAAATGGAGAAGTGATTTAAAAACAAAAAAAATAAATCATGTAAAACTTTTACAAATTGTTCTTGATGAATCTGGTTATTCCGCAATGCTTAAAAACAAAAAAGATCTTGAAAACGAAAATAGATTAGAAAATATTAAAGAATTGTTAAATGCTATGAAAGAATTTGATAATCTAGAAAGTTTTTTAGAGCATGTAGCTTTGGCAACATCACTAGATAAAGACTGGGAGGGTAAAAAAGTTAATTTAATGACCATGCATAGTGCAAAAGGGTTAGAGTTTGAAGTTGTATTTTTACCAGGATGGGAAGAAGGCTTATTTCCTCATCAAAAATCAATTGAAGAAAAAGGACAAAGTGGACTTGAAGAAGAAAGAAGACTTGCTTACGTTGGAATTACAAGGGCCAAAAAAATAGCTTTAATATCATTTTCAATGAATAGGTTTTACCAAGGCGATTGGATTGATAGTATAGCTTCAAGATTTATAGAAGAATTACCCGAAAAAAATATAGAAAAAAATAGTTTCTTTGATGAAAAAAATAACGATGAAGAAGATTTTGAATTTAATCAAGACTTTGAAAATGAAAGCGAAATACGAAGTCCAGGCTGGATAAGATATCAAAAAAAAATTAAATGATAAAAAAAAAAATTCAAAAGTTAAGAGA
This sequence comes from uncultured Pelagibacteraceae bacterium, assembly GCA_902587735.1. Taxonomy (GTDB): domain Bacteria; phylum Pseudomonadota; class Alphaproteobacteria; order Pelagibacterales; family Pelagibacteraceae; genus Pelagibacter. Next base: position 5,403 of record CACIML010000004.1, on the reverse strand, counting down.
GTTAATTAAATTTCATAATTTGGATGGTTACATTATTCCAAAAAATGATGCTTATTTTTCTGAGTTTTCTAGACCTGACCGACTAAAAATAATATCAAATTTCACTGGATCGGCTGGCTTTGCAATAGTTTTGAAAAAGGAAAATTTTTTATTTGTTGATGGACGATATACAATTCAAGCAAAAATTCAATCTGGAAAATTTTTTAAAATTTTAGAAATCCCAAAATTTTGGCCTAAAGATATTTTAAAAAAATATAATAAAAAATTAATACTAGGATTTGATCCTCAATTATTTACAAGCAATATTTTAAAAAGGCATTTTAACAATTATTGCAAACCACGTTTAATAAAAGATAATTTTATAGATCTAATTAAAAAAGAAAAAACACTAAATTCAGTTAACTTGTTTTATAATCTAAATAACAAAATTGCTGGGGAAAGTGTAAGTTCAAAAATTAATAAATTAATAAAAAAAATTAAATCTAAAAATATTGATAATATTTTTATAAGTGCTCCAGAAAATGTAGCTTGGTTACTAAACTTAAGAGGTAAAGATAATCCTTTTAGCCCATTGCCAAATTGCAAAATTATTTTAACAAAAAATAAAAATATATATTTTTTTTCTTGTCCTAAAAAAATAAAAAAAATAAAAAAAAATAAAATTTATAAAAATTTTAAATATTTTCGATATAAAGAATTTTCAAAAATAATTAGTAAATTAAACGGAAAAAGTTTTTGTATTGATAACACAACATGTTCAGTTTCAAATGAAACTATAATAAAGTCTTTTTTTAATATTACGAGTCATATTGATCCTTGCTACATGATGAAATCAGTAAAAAATCCAACAGAAATTAAAAATATGGCAAAAGCACATATTGAAGATGGTTTTGCACTAACAAAATTTATATTTTGGATAAAAAATATAAATAAAAAAAAAGTAACTGAAATATACGCACAAAATAAATTAGAAAAATTTAGAAAAATTAATAAAAATTATTTATTTCCAAGCTTTAATACAATTTCTGGAACAGGTTCTAACGGTGCAATTGTTCATTACAAAGCATCAAAAAAATCAAATAAAGTTATTAAAAAAAAAGATATTTTTTTATGCGATTCTGGTGGACAATATAAATATGGAACAACAGATGTAACAAGAACAATTTGTTTTACTAAACAAAAAAAATCAATCAAAGATATTTTTACAAAAGTATTAAAAGGTCATATAGCGGTGGCAACTACAAACATAAATAAATATAAAAATGGAAAACAAATTGATTTGAGAGCAAGACAATTTTTAAAAAAAGATGGGCTTGACTATGCTCATGGAACAGGTCACGGTGTTGGTTTTTTTTCAAATGTACATGAAGGACCTCAGTCCATATCCAAATATAATACTATTAAATTAGAGGAAGGCATGATTTTAAGCAATGAACCGGGCTATTATAAAAAAGGTTTTTATGGAATAAGAATAGAAAATTTAGTTTATATTAAAAAAAATAAAAAAAAATTACAATTTGAAAATTTAACATTAGCGCCAATAGAAAAAGATTTAATTAGTTACAATTTATTAAATAAGAAAGAAAAAGAATATTTATTTAATTATCACTTAAATGTTTATGCTAAATATTCAAAACTTTTAAATGAAAAGGAAAGAAAATGGCTAGCTAGTCATATCTAGCATTTTTGCCCATTCTTCCTGTGTAATTAATTTAATATTTAATTCTTTTGCATTATTAACTTTTCTCATTGTTGGCTTTTCTCCAATGATTAAATAATCAAGTTTTTTATTTACATTACTTATTATTTTTCCTGAATTTTGTTCAATAATTGATTTTGCTTCCGCCCTACTCATACCTTGCAATTTTCCAGTTAACATAAAAGTCTTATTTTTTAAAACACCTGTTTGATTAATTGACACAACATTATTTATTTTAAGAGTTTTTTTAAGTTCTAATAAAACTTCTAAGTTAGCTTTATTTGAAAAAAAATTTTTTATTGATTTTATTTGTGTTTCCCCAATACCATCAATATTTGAAAGTTCCATCATATTTTTATCTTTAGACAATTTAAAAAAATTATCTGAAGATTTTAAATGTTTTGCTAAAAGTTTTGCATTTTCAAGGCCAATATGTCTTATCCCTAGCGAATAAATAAATTTATCAAGTGAAATACTTCTTTTACTATCTATAGAATATTTTAAATTTGATACAGATAATTTTCCCCATCCTTCTAGTTTTTTTATTTTTTCATAGTCTAATTTAAAAATATCATATGGTAATTTTATTAATTTAGTTTTCCAAAAATTTTCTACAATTTTTTTTCCAAATCCATCTATATTAAATGCTTCTTTTGAAACAAAATGTTTTATTTTTTCTATAGCAATTTTTTCACATTCGAATCCTTCGCTGGTACATCTTCTGACAGCATCCAGTTTTTTTGTAATTTCATTAAAATCCTTCACAGTTAATGATCCACATGATGGACAATTTTTTGGGAAAATAAATTTTTTTGAATCTTTTTTTCTTTTTTTTATGTCAACTGAAATAACATGTGGAATGACATCTCCTGCTCTTTCTACAGTAACTGTGTCTCCAATTCTAATATCTTTTCTTAATATTTCATCTTCATTGTGAAGTGTGGCATTAGATACTAACACGCCACCAATATTTACTGGTTTGATTTTAGCTACAGGAGTTAATGCACCTGTTCTTCCAATTTGAATTTCAATATTTAATATTGTAGACACAGAATTATTTGCAGAAAACTTATGAGCAATAGCCCACCTTGGTGCATTAGCAACAAAACCTAATCTTTTTTGTAAATCGAAATTATTAACTTTATAAACAATGCCATCAATATCAAATTCAATTTCTTTTCTTTTTTTCTCTAAAATTTTGTGATTCAGTATTAAATTATTAACACCCTTAATAACTGCATTAAATTTATTTACTTTAAATCCCCAAGATTCTAAGTGTTTCAAAAAAGCTGATTGAGAATTAATTTTCATATTCTTTACATAACCATAATTGTATGCAATAAATTTTAATGGAATTTTACTGCTAACTTTAGAGTCTTTCTGTCTCAAAGATCCTGAGGCTGCATTTCTTGGGTTTGCAAATTTTTCACTTATATTTTTAAAATCATCATTTTGAATAAATACTTCGCCTCGTATATCAATCTCTGAAGGAAAGTTTTTTGCTTTAATTACCTTTGGTATATCTTTTATGGTTTTCAAATTTTCTGTAATATCTTCTCCTTCTTTGCCGTCACCTCTTGAAAGACCTTGTACAAAAAATCCATTTTTATATATTAATGAGGTTGATATCCCATCAATTTTTGGTTCTGCACTATATTCAATTTCTTCTAATTTTGAAAGGCTGAGAAAGTTTATAATTTTTTTTTCAAAATTTAATAAATCTTTCTCATTAAAAGCATTGGACAATGAAAGCATTGGAACACTATGTTTAACTTTTTTAAAATTTTTAGAAGGGCTAAATCCTATGGTTCTAGAAGGTGATTTTTTGTGGTCTAAAAACTTATATTTTTTTTCTAGTTCAAAGACTTGTTTTTTTAATCTATCAAATTCTTGATCAGTGATTAATGGTCTGCTTTTATCAAAATATGCTTTATTATATTTATGAAGTAGTTTAATTTTTTTTAAATATTCATTTTTGATTGAACTATTTTTCATTTTTTAAAGAGAGATTTAAATTTTTTCCAAATTAGACCTTCTTTAGGTTTTTTTTTAACTTCTTTTTTTTTAACTTTATAATCTTTATTAAAAACTTTATAAGATTGTTTGTACCATTCACTTGATTGATAGTTATATCCTAATACTTTTGCATATTTTTTGGATTCTTGCGTCAAACCGATTTTATAATGTATTTCAACCAATCTATGTAATGCTTCTTCAACATAAATAGTAGTATTGTAATCTTCAACTACTTTTTTATATCTGTTAATAGCTGGAATCCACTTTCTTTTTTTTATGTAATGGTTTCCAATAAACATTTCTTTACCTGCCAATCTGTCATATATTAAATCTAATTTAAATTTTGAATCCATTGCAAAATCTGTTTTTGGAAAATTATCCATTATAAATAGAAATTGTTTTTCTGCCTTAAGTAACGGTTCTAAATCTCTTTTTTCATCTACAACAATTTCGTAGTAACACATGGCCAACATGAAATGAGCATAATCAACATTTTTATGATTTGGGTATGTTTTTAAATATCTTTCAATTTCAAATATGGTGTCATGATGATAACTCTGTGAGTAATATGAGTATGCTGCCATAAGTGCAGCTTTAGGAGCCCAATCAGACTGTGGGTATAAAAGCTCTGCTTCATTAAATTTTTTTGCCGCATATAATACATCTCCTTTATTTAACTCTTCATATCCTTCTTTAAAAGCCTCAATCATTTGAGTTTCAATACTTTTTTCTTCGATTACTGAAACTTTTTCTCCTTTTGAGCAAGAAATTAATAGAACGCCCAAAATTAATAATAAAATTTTTATAATATTCTTCATTTAAGGTTTTTTATCAGATTATTCAAAAAACCCTAAACTTTTATGCTGTTGATTTTAAAATATTTCTATTGATTAGGAAATGAGGGATATTTTTTTCTTTAACTTCAACAATTGAAAAGTTCGCATTATCTTCAAAAACTCTTCTTAATAGTTGGTTTGTAAGCTTGTGGCCACCTTGTGAGCATATTAATTTTCCAATAATTTTATATCCAGATAAATATAGATCCCCCATACAATCCAAAATTTTATGATTTACAAACTCTTTCTTATTTCTAAGACCATTTTTGTTTAAAATTTTTTTTCCTTTTACTACAATGGCATTTTCTAAAGTTCCACCTTTTGCTAAATTCATTTTTTTAAATAGAATTAGTATTTTCTTGTAACATTTGTTGTTTTTTAAAGCTTACTTAAAAATTTTATAAGTTCTTTATGTCTGTTTTAAATCAAAAAACAATCAAAGAAGTTATAGTTTTTGATGGAGTTGGACTTCATAATGGCAAAGAGGTTCACATAGAAATCAAACCAGCAAAACCAAACACAGGTATAGTTTTCAAAAGAACAGATGTCAAAAACAATAATATTATAATCCCAGGAATTTTTAATGTAAGTAATGCAGCTTATTGTACAACTATTTCAAATGATTCAGGAGTTATTGTTTCAACAATTGAACATTTAATGGGTGCATTGTTTGGAATGGGAATTGATAATGTGATTATCGAAATTAACAGTGAAGAGGTTCCTATTTTAGATGGTTCAGCAAAAGAATATGTTAATGAAATAAATAGAGTTGGAATTCAAACAAGCGAAACACCAATTAAAATTATAAAAATTGAAAAAAAAATTAATTTTAAAGATGGAGAAAAAACAATT
>CACIML010000003.1 GCA_902587735.1 uncultured Pelagibacteraceae bacterium | reverse complement strand
CAATTATAAATGGGAACTTAAACTTTTTCTTATATTCAAAGTTCAATTTTTTGAATTCTTCGTACTCTTCATTGGAGCATTCATTTAGTTTTGCAGAAATTTGTTCTGATTTAGACTCTGAAGTTAATTTTTTTGCTACAGCTAGTTCTGGATGTAAATTTAAAATTTCTAATATTTTATTTTTTGGGTAACATTCATAAATGTTCAGCATTTTTAAAATTATATCATCAAAATCTTTAAATGGTTTTGATTTAAAAGCTTCTAAAGCCACAGACTCAGTTTTTTCAAAAACGTTGCCAAATATCAACAAAAAATCAGCTTTGTTAAGATTATTAATGTTATCTATTGTTCTCATGTAAGTTTTAATAATTTTAGTTTAAAATTTAAACGATACTATAATATATATCTATCTTATGACAAAACTTTCAACTCATGTTTTGGATGTCTATGCAGGCAAACCAGGTAGCGGGATTTCTGTAGATTTATTTTATATAAATAATTCAGAAAGAAAAAAAATAACTTCTGTAAAATTAAACAATGATGGAAGAACAGACTCACCATTGGTAGAAGGAGAGAATTTTATTAAAGGAAAATATGAATTGGTTTTTTATATTGGGGAATATTTTAAAAATATATCAGAAGTGAAAGATGCTCCTTTTCTAGATGATGTAGTGGTCAGATTTGGCATATCAAATCCATCAGAGCATTACCATGTTCCTTTATTAGTTTCACCTTGGAGTTATTCTACTTACAGAGGAAGCTAAATGACTTCCAATATAGTTAAGTTTATTTACAAAAACAAGATTGTAGAAATTAAAAATCCTGACACTAATGAAACTATACTTAATTATGTTAGAACAAAATTAAAAAAAACAGGAACCAAAGAAGGATGTGCTGAAGGAGGATGTGGCGCTTGTACTGTTGTAATTGGAGAGTTAGAAAAAAATAATATTAAATATAAAGCTATAAATTCTTGTATATCTTTCCTTCCAAATTTAGAATCAAAACAACTTATATTAGTTGAAGATTTAATTGATAAAGGCGAACTGCACCCTGTTCAAAAAGCTATGGTTAATTTTCATGGATCTCAGTGTGGTTTTTGTACCCCAGGATTTGTGATGTCTTTATTTGCAATGTATAAAAATTATTCTTCATTCAAAGAAGAAATTATTAGAGATTCAATCCAAGGAAATCTTTGCCGTTGTACTGGTTATAGACCAATAGTTGCTGCAGCTAAGAGTCTCAATAAAAATAACAAGAGAGATTCTTTTAGTAGAGATAAAAAAATTACTTTAAATCTTTTAAAAAAAATAAATAAAAGAAGTATTGCAATCGTCCATAATAATAAAAAATATTTTGCACCTAAATCAATTAATGAGTTGAGCAAAATCCTTAGAACAGAACCTAATTCTAAATTAATAAGCGGAGGCACCGATTTATCCTTAATAGTTACAAAAGAAAGAAAAGATTTAAATTCTTTAGTTTATCTTAATTCAATTGATGAACTAAATTATATAAAAGAAAATAATAAATATATTGAAGTGGGGGCTTCAACACCTTTAATAAAATTTGAGTCTATTATAAAAAAATATTTTCCTGATTTTTCACAAATTTTAAAAAGATATGGATCTGTTCAGATCAGAAACGTGTGTACTATTGCTGGAAATATAGCAACTGCAAGCCCGATTGGAGATACACTACCTTTATTATTAGCTCTAGATGCCAAAATCATTGTTAAAGGAAAAAATAAAATTCAAGTATTACCACTTGATGGTTTCTTTATAAATTATCGTAAAACAAAACTTAGAAAAGGACAATTTATTCATTCAGTAAGAATTCCCTTTTTAAAGAAAAATATATTTAAAGCCTATAAAATATCCAAAAGAATTGATGATGATATTTCATCTGTTTGTGCTTCTTTTAATATTGAAGTTAATAAAAATAAAATAAAAAAAATAAGAATAGCTTTTGGTGGAATGTCCAATATTCCTAAAAGAGCTTTTAACTGTGAAAAAGTATTCGTTAATTCTTATTTATCAGACAAGACAATTAATAAAGCAAAAAAGATTTTGGAAAAAGATTTTAAGCCAATTACAGATGCTAGAGCTACCCAAAAGTATCGTATGGAGGTAGCAAAAAATTTATTAGAGAAGTGTTTCTTAGAAGTTAAACAAAGAAAAAATATAAGGATAAATGTTTAAAATGAAAAATTATTCTTTTATTGAACAAACAATACCCCATGAAAGTGGAGCAAAACATGTTAGCGGATATGCCAATTATATCGACGATATCCTTGAACCAGAAGGGACATTATACGGTGCAATTGGCTACAGTAAAAAAGCTCATGCAATTATTACTAAATTAGATTTAAAAGAGGTAAAAAAAAGCGAAGGAGTTATCTCAGTAGTTACTTCCTTAGATATTCCTGGCAGAAATGATGTTGGAGCTGTGTATGATGGAGATCCAATTTTTACAAAAAAAGTAGAATACTACGGCCAACCGCTTTTTGCGGTAGCTGCAATCACAACTGAACTTGCCAGAAAAGCTGTTTTGAAAGCTAGAATATCTTACAAAACATTAAAGCCGATTGTTGATGTTAGAGAAGCACTAAAAAAGAAACTTTTTGTTTTAAAAGGAAAAAAAATAAAAAGAGGAAATCCTATAAAAAAAATTAAAAAAGCCAAAAATTATATTAAAGGTTCATTTGGACTAGGAAGCCAGGAGCACTTTTACCTAGAGGGTCAAATTGCTTTTGTAATTCCACAAGAAGATAATGATTTTAAAGTTTACTCAAGCACACAGCATCCAAGCGAAACCCAGCAAATAATTGCAAAAATGCTTGGCCAAAAAAATAACACAATAAATGTTGATGTAAGAAGGATAGGCGGAGGGTTTGGTGGAAAAGAGACTCAAAGTTTTATTTTTGCATCAATCTGTACGTTATTATCAAAAAAAACAAGGCGTCCTGTTAAACTTAAAATGGATCGTGATGATGATATATTAATTACAGGTAAGCGACATGATTTTTATTCTGATTATGAAGTAGGATTTAATGAAAAAGGAGTCATTGAAGGTGTAAAAATAAAATTACTATCTAGATGTGGGATTTCACCCGATTTATCTGGAGCAATTAATGGAAGAGCTTTGTTGCATATAGATAACGCCTACTATCTTTCTAATGTATTGTTAGAAAACTATCTTTGTAAAACAAATACTTCATCGTCCACCGCTTTTAGAGGTTTTGGGGGAAATCAAGGCATGATGATTATAGAAAATATTGTAGACAATGTTGCAAAATATTTAAGAAAAGATCCTGCAGAAATAAGAAAACTAAATTTTTATCAAAAAAATAAAAAAAACATCACTCACTATGGTATGAAAATTGAGGATAATGTTATTAATGAGATTTTTAAAAAATTAATTAAATCCTCAAAATATCAACAAAGAAGATTAAAGATAAAAAAATTTAATTCAAAAAATAAATACTTAAAAAAAGGAATAGCAATAACTCCCGTCAAATTTGGAATTTCTTTTACTACTACACATCTTAATCAAGCTGGAGCTTTAGTTCATATTTATTATGCTGATGGTAGTGTGCATGTATCTACAGGCGCTATTGAAATGGGACAAGGAACTTATACCAAAATTGCTCAGTTAGTTGCTAATGAGCTAGGTTTAAATTATAACAAAATAAAAGTTTCATCAACTCGTACAGATAAGGTTCCAAATACTTCAGCTTCAGCGGCAAGCTCAACAACGGATTTAAACGGAGCAGCTGCAATTAATGCTGTAAATAAAATAAAACAAAATTTAGCCCTCTTCGTTAAAAAAAAATACAAATTAAAAAGTGGTAAAGCCATTTATAAAAAAGGGATGGTTAAGTTTAAAGGAAAAACATTTTCGTTTAATTCGTTGATAAAAGAAGCGTATCTAAATAGAATTTCATTATCATCTTCAGGTTTTTATTCTACACCAAAAATATTTTTTAATAATAAAACTTTTACAGGAAGACCATTTTTCTATTTTTGTTATGGGGCGGCAGTTTCTGAAGTTTTAATTGATACTTTAACTGGCGAAAACAAAATTTTAAGCGTAGACATTCTTCATGATCATGGTAGAGCAATTAATCCTGCTATTGAAAGAGGTCAAATCGAAGGAGGATTTGTTCAAGGTGCAGGCTGGCTTACGATAGAAGAAGTTAAATGGAAACCAAATGGAGAACTTACTACACATTCACCATCCACTTATAAAATACCAGCGGTAAATGATATGCCAGAAAAATTTAACGTAAAAATTTTTAAAAATTTAAATAAAGAAAATGTAGTAAACAAGTCTAAAACGACAGGTGAACCTCCATTAATGTTAGGAATGTCAGTTTTTTTTGCTATTAAAGATGCCATCTCCTCAATTGCAAACCATAAAATTATCCCTAATCTCAATGCCCCAGCTACCTCTGAGGCAATTTTATTAAGTATAAATGATATAAAAAACAAAATATGAAAAATAATTTTATGCAAAGAGCAATTGAGCTTTCCATAGAAAGTATTAATAGTGGAGGAGGTCCATTTGGTTCGGTAATTGTTAACGATGAGAAAATTATTTCAGAAGGGATGAACAGGGTAACTGTAGATAATGACCCAACATCACATGGTGAAATTGTAGCAATAAGAAATGCCTGCAAAAAGCTTAATACCTTTAATCTTTCAAATTGTTCTCTGTATTCAAGTTGTGAACCTTGTCCTATGTGTATGTCTGCTATTTATTGGTCACGCATTGGAAAAGTATATTATGCAAATACTAGGGATGATGCAAAAAAAATTAATTTTGATGACTCACTGATATATTCTGAAATTCCAAAAAAAAATGAAGACAAAAAAATTTTAATGAAACAAATTATGAGAAATGAAGCTTTAAAAGCTTTTGATCTTTGGGACAAGAAAACTGATAAGATTGAATATTAAATATGGAGTTTATACCTTACACATTAAAATGGTTAGAACTTGTCCTGAGATGGGGTCATGTGTTATTTGCAATTCTATGGGTTGGTAATAGTTTTTTATTTAATTATTTAGATAATAAACTTAATAAAGATATTTCTAGACAGGATATTGATGGAGAAGGTTATTTGATGCATTCAGGGTATTATTACAAATTAACTAGATTAAAAAACTCTCCTCCTGTTCAATATCTTAGCAATCTAGTAATCTTCAAATGGCAAAGCTACTTAACATTTATAACAGGAATCCTTTTACTTATAATAATTTATTTTTATAATTCTGGAGTATTAATGATTGATAAAAGAGTTTTACAAATATCACCTCTTTATGCAATTTTGATATCCATAGCGTCTCTTTTAGTTTCTTGGTTTATTTATGATTTTTTATGCAAGTCTAAATTGATTAATAATAATGTTTTATTTTCATTAATCATTTTTATTTTATTAATAGCTATATCTTTTATTTTTACAAAAATATATGGCCCAAAATTTGCATTTCTAAGTGTTGGTTTAATTATTGGAACAAATATGTTTGGTAATGTTTTTACAGTTATAATTCCAAATCAAATGAACATAATTAATAGCAGTAAAAGGAATGAAAAGTTTGATCTAAGCTTATCTTTGTCAGCAAAACAAAGATCAATCCACAATAACTATTCTACATTTTTAGTATTATTTATTATGCTGTCTGGTCACTATAGTTTTATAGTTTATCACAAATACAACTGGTTAATTTTATCTTTGGTTGCATTAATATCAGTAGCAGCAAGACATTATTTTAATTTAAGAGGAAGAAACATTCACAGGTTGTATATTTTAATTAGTTCAATTTTATCTTTAATTGTTCTTGCAGTTTTGCTTTTAATTTTCAAAAATTAATATTATAGAAACATATGTCTGAAAAATTAATTGTAAGTTGGGATGAATACAATCAAACTGTAGAAAAACTTGCGATCCAAATAGATGAAAGTGGATATAAGCCGACAATATTAGTAGGTATAATGCGTGGAGCAGCCCCTATGATCGATGTATTGAGCAGAGTATTTAAACTGAAATGTGCTTATTTAGCCGTAGAGTCATATAGCGGTAAAGGAGTTGAAGATGAACAAGGAGATATTGTTTTTTCAAGAGAGATGAGTTCGATAGCTCCTAATATGGGTGGAAAAATTTTATTATGTGATGATTTATCCGATACAGGCATTACTTTTAACAAAAGTATAGATTGGTTGAAAAAATATGCACCTATAAAAGATAGAATTGAAGATATTAAAACAGCTACTCTTTGGAAAAAAAATAAATCAACATTTGAACCAGACTACTGTGCAGTAAAACTTCCAGATAATCCTTGGATTGTACAGCCTTTTGAAATTTACGAAGAAATCAGAATAGAAGAAATCAAAAAAAAACACAGCAAATAAAAAAAGGGCCAGAACAAATCCGGCCCTTTAAATAAAAAATCTAAATTTTTAAGCTACCCAAAAACTTATTACACTCGCTATCGCTATTACCCAAATCGCAGGGCTAGTTTTATCGAATTTTCCTGTACAGATTTTAATAGCTGCATAAGAAATAAATGCTAATGCAATTCCATGTGATATAGAATAAGTAAAAGGCATCGCAATCATGGCCAAAACAGCTGGTCCTGATTCTGCAATATCATCCCATTCAATATCTACTATGTTACGAACAAATAGAGTTGCAATATAAATTAAAGCAGCTCCATCTATTTCTTTTGGAAGACTTGTTGCTAATGGTGAAAAGAATAGACAGCACAAGAATAGAATTCCTATAACAAGTGAAGTCATTCCTGTTCGTCCACCAGCTTTAACACCAGCAGCACTTTCAACATAAGTTGTAACTGTTGAAGTACCCATAACGGCACCTGCTACAGTAGAAACACTATCTGAAAGCATAGCTTTATCAACGTCTTGGATTTTTCCATCTTTACCAATTTTACCAGAAACGTTTGCAACACTTGTTAAAGTTCCTGCAGTATCAAAAAAGTCAATGAAGAACAGAGTAAAAATTACTGTTACCATCGAAGCTGATAGCGCGGCACCTAAATCAAATGCAAACAAGTGTGTCATTGGTGGTGGGGAAGAAACAACTCCATTAAATTTACCCAGTCCAGTTATCCAAGCAATTGCACTAAAGGCAACAATTCCTATAATTATGTTTCCTTTAATTTTCATTTTTTCCATTACTATCATCGATATAAATGCTCCAGCACCTAAAAGAAGCAATGGATTACTTAGATCACCTAGTGTAACTAGAGTGACCGGATGATCGGCTGTTAGACCCATAATTTCAAAACCAATTACTCCTAAAAATAAACCTATACCAGCTCCAATTCCAAGTTTTAAACTTTTTGGAATTGAGTTTATTAACCAAGCTCTTATTGGTGTTAATGAAATTATTAAGAAGACTACACCAGCAACTAATACAGCACCAAGTGCTTCAGCAGGTGTATATTGCATTCCTAAGCAAACCCCGTATGCAATAAATGCATTTATTCCCATTCCTGGCGCAAGACCTACTGGCCAAGTTTTGGCGTAAAACGCAGCTATAAAACAAGCTAATGCTGCTGCAAGAGCTGTTGCTGTGAAAACTCCACCAAAATCAAACCCACCATCAGCAAGGATGACAGGATTTAAGAACATGATGTATGCCATGGTAAGAAAAGTCGATACCCCAGCAATTACTTCTGTCTCAAAATTAGTTTTATGTTTTTTATAATCAAAATATTTATCCAACATTTGACCTCCAATTTTAAAGTTAATGGGAATTTATTTTATTTAACAAATAAAATCTTCATTTATTTATGAAAAAAACATAGTTATTAAATAAAATTGTATCTTAATACAACTTTAAAGTTAATATTTTAATCATTTTTTATGTATATTAAAATGATAACTTAACGAGTAGATGAAAAATTTATTATTAATTAAGTTAATATTTTTATTAATACTAATTTCTGGATGCGAAACGATAAATAAAAAGTCGGAGCAAATTGCAAAAGAAGAAAATAAAAAATTAAGTCAATTTATTGGTCAGCCAGTTTCTGAATTAAAAATTGTCATGGGCAATCCTGACAGCGAAGGTAAAAGTGAAAATGGATCAAAACTTTTAATTTATAGTACAAAAAAGTATGGAATAAAGTGTGAAAGAAAATTTATAATTGATAATAATGAAATGGTAATTGGTTTTACTTCTAAGGGCTGTTTTTAATACTTGTGGGGAAAGTTCCCCACAAGCAAGGTAAATACTTATTTAATTTCAATAAGTTTTTTATTTTTGTATTCTGGTACAATTCTTTCACAAGCTATTGTCAAAAGACCATCTTTTAGCTCAGCACCGCCAACTTTTACATCATCTGCAATTGTAAATGATCTAGTAAATTGTCTTTGAGAAATACCCTTGTGAATAATTTCACCATCTTCATTTTTGTCTTCAGACTTATTAACTTGTTTAGTTTTTACAGTTAACAAATTGTCTTCAAACTCAACTTCTACGTCTTTTTTATTAAAACCAGCCAAAGCAACTTCAATAGAGTATTTGTCCTTTCCAGTTTTTCTTATGTTGTAAGGTGGATAGTTTGATTGCATACTCAAACCTCCATTTCCTAACATGTTTTCAAATTGGTCAAACATATCGTCAAAACCAATTGAAAAAGGTCGTAATGAGTTGAATATAGACAGATCCTTACTTGTCATAATATCCTCCTTTTGTTAGCAAGGTTATTTTACGTAAGCCCCATTAGGCGACTTACAAGATATATGTGGGTACTAATTTGTTATTTTCAATATTTAAGAATTAATTTTTTTTGAAATTTTTAATGCAAATGCATAATCAATTGCTATTTCTTCTATAGCTCCATCTCTTCCTGATTTACCACCATGACCAGCATTCATTTCTGTTTTTAAGAGTAAAAGATTGCTATCTGTTTTGTACTCTCTAAGCTTAGCTGTAAATTTTACAGGCTCATCAAACAAAACTCTATTATCACTCAAACTAGTTGTAATGAACATATGGGGATAATTCATCTTTTTAATATTATTATAAGGGGCATAAGAATAGATGTATTCAAAGTGTTCCTTATTTTTTTTAGCGTTTCCAAACTCTTCAAATTCTCCAACAGTTAAAGGTAAGGAGTGATCTAAATTAGTTGTTAGAGAATCTACAAAAGGCACTGCCATTATTATTCCTAAAAATAATTTTGGCGCTTGGTTTACAACTGCACCCATTAATAATCCTCCAGCCGAACCTCCCATGCCTATAATTTTACCATTTGAAGTATATTTTTTTTCTATTAGAAACTTGGCAACAGCAATATAATCTTCAAAAGTATTTTTTTTATTTAATAGTTTTCCTTCTTTCCACCATTTCATTCCTCTTTCCATTCCACCTCTTATATGGGCAGTTACCCAAATTATGTCTCTATTTATTAAGCTTAATCTAGTTGATGAAAAACTTGGACTTATTGAACTTCCATAAGAACCATATCCATATAGTAATAAATTAGCAGATCCGTTAATTTTAGTTTTTTTATGTCTAGTAATTGTCATTGGAACGACTCTTCCATCATGAGATTTGCATTCCAAACGTTCAACAATATAATTCTCTGGGTTATGCCCAGATGGAATTTCCTGTTCTTTGACTAATTTTTTTTCCTTAGATTTTAAATTGTACTCATAGACTCTTGTTTGAGTTTTAGGAGAAGAATAGCTTAAACGAACTAAATCAGTATTTTTATCTCTTTGAATTAAAGAAACTCCAGGAATAATTACTTTTTCATCAACAAATTTAATTTCTTCTTCAATATTAGTTTTAACATTTTTAACAAAAATTTTTTCAAGTGCATTAGATTGTTCAGACCTAATGATCCAATTATTTAAAAAAAATAATCCCCCGATTAATACTTCATCCTTTGGTGGAATAAATATTTCCCAATTTTGATCAGATAAATCGTTGCATTTTTCAATTTTAAAGTCTTCAGCATCTTCATTGGTATGATTATAAAAAAATCCATCCCAAGAATTAATAGAATAAAGTACACCTTTTTTTCTTTGTTTAATTAGCTTTGGTGTTGGATTTTTTTCATTTACTGAAAAATAATGTTGTTCAGAAGCGTTATGATCTGAAGCAGTAATAATAAAATATTTTTCATCTGAGGTTAAACCAATTCCAACTGTAAAAGGTTCATTTTTTTCTTCAAAAATCAGAGTATCCTCTTTAACTGTAGTACCAATTTTATGTCTAAATATTTTTTTTGGACGGTGATGTTTGTCTAGTTTTGAATAATATACATATTTATCATCCAGGCTAAAACTAATGGTTCCAGAAGTATCTTCTATTTTTTCTGTTACTAATTTTCCAGTTATAATATCTCTTATATAAATTGTATAATATTCTGATCCTTTTAAATCTAACGAGTAACCTAAAAATTTATCGTTAAAACTTACTTCTAAGTCACCAACACCGAAATATTCAGTTTTTAGTTTTTCTTTTTCTTTATCTCCATTCCATATTTCTTCAACTTTATTAGAGCCTATTTTTTTTCTTAATTTAATTGAGTAGTTTCCTTTAGTTGTTGTTTTAGTCCAATACTCATAATTATAATCTTTATAGGGCAAGCTTTCGTCTTCAAGTTTTATACGTCCTTTAATTTCATTAAATAATTTTTTTTGAATATCTTTTGTGTCTGATAAATAAAATTCTGTGTAATAATTTTCTTCTTCAAGATATTTTCTAACTTCAGGCAATAGCTTTGAGCTGTCTTTTAAAACCTCAATTATGTTTTTTTGATGTACCCAGCTATAGTTATCTTCCCATTTTGTCTTATGACAAGATTTAACTTCTGGTTTTTTTTCTAGCCGTGGTATTTTCATAAGACTATAATCTAATATATGAATATTTTTTTTCTTACACTTGTTATTTTTGTCATAGTTTATTTATCGCTTAATTGGTTTGCAAAAACATCAAGCAAAAAAATTTCTAAAAGTATCAGGTCTATTACCATAATTTTAGCTGCAATTTTAGCTTTTGTAATGGTTTATGCGGGAAGATTTATATTTTCTTTGCCATTTGTTCTAATGATATTACCATTAATAAAAACAAAAGCAGGCCTGTCTTTACTTCAAGTATTAAGAATCTGGAGCCTATTAAGAGTACTAAAGAACTCTGGAAGATTTAACTTTAATAATTTTAATCAAAATTTAAATACTCAAACTATTTCAGTTGAAGAAGCATATAAAATATTAAATTTAGATTCAAAGAAAAAATACACAAAAGATGAAGTATTAAATTCTTACAAAAATATAATGAAAAAAATACATCCAGACATAAGTCCAGAACTTACACGTCTTGCTTCTATTGTTAATGAGGCCAAAGAAATAGCTCTAAAACATTTAAGATAATTTTAAAATTTCCTTCATTTTATTAAATATTTTTTCTGGGTTGATTTTATCTTTGCCCAAAGTGTTATGAGTAACAGTTGTTTCACCGTCTGGAATAATAGGGTGCATTTTTGGACTATAACTGCCATAAAGAAGTGGACTATCAGTCATTAGTACAACTGTTTCAATTCCCAATGCGGCGGAAAGATGACTAAAACTTGTATCATTACAAACTGCCAAATTACAATTTTTTATTATAGGTAAAGTTTCAGAAATTGTTAAATCATCTAAAGCTTTACAAAAGTTTTTAAAATTAGAGTTTAAAATTTTTTTAAGTATTTCTTGCTCCTCATGTTTTTTTCCTGTTGCTAAAAAAAATTTACATTTATAACTATTTGTACATAGTTTAATAAATTCTATGTATTTTTCAGCTGGAACTCTTTTGGTATTTCCAGAACCACCAATTCCTAATAAAATATTAATATTTTTTTTTTCTATATTATATTTAACATACACTTTATTTATATCTTTTGGATTTATTGAAATGATAGGCTTACTTTCCACATCTAAGTTGATCGATTTATGTAAAAAACTTTGAGCTGTTTTTATAATATTTTGTTTTTTTTTATCAAAAAGTTTATATTGATAAATATCTTTAATTTTTGCAATTTTCATAATGAGCCTAAATCTTAAAGAAGAATTAAATATAAAAACTTTATCAAAATTATATTTTTTAATATCAGAAGCTAGATTTAAGGAGCCGATAAAACCAGAATGCCTGCCTTGTTTTGTGCGATCATTTCTATCAAGAAGTATAATATTATTAATATGGGAATTGTTTTTTAATATTTCTAAGGCCTTAGTGCTTTGTTTAACTAGTATACTTATAGGTGTATTATATTTTTTAGATATGGCTTCAATAAAAGGAAGAAATATAATCATATCTCCAATACCCATTCGGTTTTGCACTGCTAAAATTTTCATATAGTCTTTATAATACCTTTACTAAAAAAAATATTTTATATAAATTTAATTTATGAACAAAATTAAGGGCATTTATGCGGCATCAATGTCTATTTTAAACAAAAATTTAAGTTTAAATATAGATAGAACGATTTTACATGCTGAAAGTTTAATTGATCAGGGGTGCCATGGTGTTGTAATTTTTGGAAGCACAGGTCAAGCTCAGCTAATTTCTGTAAGCGAAAAGATAGATTTATTGAATCATCTTTCTACAAGCAAATATAAAAGTAATTATTTAATTGGAACTGGTTTTAATTCTTTGATTGAAACAATTAATACGATGAGAGTTTCATGCTCGCTAAATCTTAAAAATTTTTTAATTATGCCACCTGCATATTATAAATATGGAGATGAAGAAGTTATAGATTATTACTCAAGAATTATTGAAGCCGTACCTGACAGTAGAATTATTCTTTACAATTTTGAAAAATTATGTGGCTACGGGTTTAGTATTACATGCATTGAAGAATTAGTTAAAAAATTTCCAAAACAAATAATAGGAGTAAAAGACAGTACTTACAGTTTGTATGAAAATTTAAATATAGAAAATTTTTTAATTTTCCCAGGATCTGAATTGAAATTGCTAAGCGGTTTAGAATTAGGATGTAGTGGAATTATTTCAGCTACATGTAATGTTACAGCATCACTATCAAGAAAGGTATATGAAGATTTTTTTTCTAAAAAATCTCAAACTAATAATGAAAAATTGTGCGATGTAAGAAAAACATTTGATCGATATAATTTAATATCTGGATTACACAGTTTTATGTCAGACCAAGATAATATTTTTAAAAATATTTTACCACCACTTAGCTTATTAAATAGTGCTGATAAAAATAAATTAATTTCAGATCTTAAAAAATTAGATTTTAATTTACAAACTACAGAGGCAGCATAAATGCAACTTGCAACTTTTTTAAACAAATTATTTAAAACGGATGGCTTTGTTTTAATTGATGCCAATTTAAAAAAATATATTATCGGATCTCCAGAAAAAGATAAACCAATTACACTTAAACTTTTAGATAAAAAACTTCATTATAAATTATTATTTTATCCTGATTTATATTTTGGCGAAGCTTATACAGAAGGCACATTAAAAATTGAAAATGGAAATTTAACTGATTTTTTAAATATTGCACTTAAAAATATAGGAAGAAATGAAATTAATATTTTTGGTCAATTATTAAAAAAAATAAGGGGCACATATAGATATTTTACAAACTTTAATTTAGTAAAAAAATCTAAAGATAATGTTGCTCATCACTATGATATTTCAGATGATTTATATGATTTGTTTCTTGACTCAAAAAGGCAATATTCTTGTGCATATTTTAAAAATGAAAATGATACTCTCGAAGTTGCTCAAAATAATAAAATTGACCATATAATTAAAAAACTAAATCTTAAACCTAATCAAAAATGCTTAGATATAGGAAGTGGATGGGGATCACTTGCGATAGAGATTGCTAAAAAAACAAAATGTGAAGTTACAGGGATAACTTTGTCTGAAAACCAATATCAGTATAGCTTAAATAAGGCTAAAGAAAATAATTTAGAAAATCAAGTTGAGTTTAAACTTGTAGATTATAGACAATTGAATTCGAAATTTGATCGAATAGTTAGTGTTGGGATGTTTGAACATGTTGGTAGAAAATTTTACAATACTTTTTTTAAACAGGTAAGCAATTTGCTTAATGATAATGGATTAGCTCTAATTCATACTATCGGTTCAGTTGTAGGTCCAAGAGATCCTCAACCTTGGATTACAAAATATATTTTTCCAGGAGGATATACACCAAGTATGAGTGAGTTATCAGGACCAATTGAAAAGTCAGGACTTATAGTCTCTGATACTGAAATATTAAGATTGCATTATGCTCATACACTAAAAAATTGGAAAGAAAGATTTTTAAATAATAAATCAAAAGTTTTAGACATGTTTGATGAAAAATTTTTTAGAATGTGGGAATTTTACCTTACTTCATGTGAAATGGCATTTAAATGGGGAGATCAGGTTGTATTCCAGCTTCAACTAACAAAAGATTTTTCAACAGCGCCCGCTACAAGAGACTATATTTATAAATAATTAATTGATAAATTATCAAATCTCTTAAATATGAAAAAAAATAGAAAAAAATTAAGTAAAAAAAAAAATATTAAGAAAAAATCTATTAGAAATAAGTTTCTTAAAAAAAGACCTATAAAAAGAAAAACTATTAAGAAAAGACCTATAAAAAGAAAAGCTATTAAGAGAAGAGATATTAAAAAAGCAGCCAGCTTAAGGACTTTTAAATTAAAGAAAAAAATAAGATTTTTAACAAAAAATACAAAAGATAAAAAAAAGAAACGAAGGAAAATATCAGAAGGCTCTAAAAGAGTGATGCTAAAAATTATTAGGCTCCAAGATAAATTAAAGCCTAAATTTAAATTTAATTTTTCTGAAAATATAAAAAAATTTATAGGAAGTTTTTTCCAGAAAATTCAAGATTCTATTGAAGATTATCGTATTGTTAAGGAAGAAGAAAGAAAAAGAAAAAAATTAGAAGAAATCCAAAGAAAAGAACATGAAAGAATAGAAAGAAAAAAACAAGAAGAAGCAGAAGAAGAACTAAAAATTAAGTTAAAAGAAAAAGCAATTAAGGAAGATACAAAAATAGAGAGAGAAATAGCCAAAGATATAAAATTATTTTTAAGAAAAGAACAAGCAATTGTTAGGAAAGAACAAGCTGAGAAACAGAGAAAATTTTTAGCACAATTAAAATTAGATAAACAAATTGAAAAATTTAGAATTAGAGAAGTTAAAGAACTTGAAAAATTAGAAAAAATTTCGCTAAAGGAAAAAAGAGAAGATTATGCTGGACTTCAAGAGAGAATAGAAAAATTAAAAGAAAAATATAGAATCATTAGAGATCAAAAAATTAGAGAAAGAGTAGAAGCATTAGGTGTAAAAATTCAAGAAGATGATGATAGAGAAACACTTTTACAAAAAGAAAAAGATTATACTGTTGCAAGAAACAAAATTGAACTTTCACTTGAAAGTTTTTATAGGAGCGCTAATAGTTTAGTTTTTCAATTAAATAAAAGGCATATTACAAGACATATGTCAATTTTTAGATGTATAGATAGAAGGTTTGAGACTGGTGAAATTTTTATTAAATGGGATGAGTCCAACGATGATGAATGGCTAATTTTAATTTATATTAAGAACAATTCACCTGATGAAGGAATCGTAATTGAAGATAAATCTAATCCAGAAAAAAATTTATCTCACGAATTTAAACCTAACGAAATATTTAAAGCTTCTGACATGATGGTAGACTCACTTACTCGATTAATTGCAAGGACTAGAGAAAAAAAAGATTAGTTCTAAACTTTATCACTAACAAAAACAGACACACCTCTATTATTAATATCTACGTCAAATTTTTTATGTAGTGGAGGAAAAGCTCTTTGAGAACAATCTAATCTGTCACAAGTTCGACAAGACACTCCAATCGGTATTTCCGTTTTTTTATTAGCAATATCCATATTCTCAGTATAAATAAAATCTTTTGCATATTTAGCTTCACAACCGAGACCAATTGACAAAATACTTTTTGATTGTCCGAATCTTCCAATACCTTTCTCAACTGTTCTTGCAATACAAACATATTTTTCTCCATTAGACATTTTACTAACCGCGGCCTGTATTTTACCTGGCCTTGTGAATGCAGAATAAACATTCCATCTTGGACATGCTCCTCCATATCTTGGTATTTCTATTCCTGATAAAGAAAATCTTTTTGAAATATTTCCAGCTATATCAACTCTTAACATATGAAAAGGTATTCCAGGTAATTTAGGATCTTGTAAACAAGTTACTCTATGGGCCACTTGTTCGAAAGAAGTTGCAAATGTGTTTTGCAAAAGCTCTAAATCATATTTAAGTTTTTTACACTCCATGTGAAATAATTTGTAGGGCATCAAAATTGCAGCACCACAATAATTTAGTAAAGCAATTTGTGTTAATTTTTTTGACTCTTCTGAAGGAAAAGTAAATTTGAATAAATATTCATTAATTTGATTTATTGAACCTTCCTGGGCTATCTGTGCTGCAGCATGTAATTTTTTTGTTTCTAAAGAATTAAAGTCACTTAACAAAAGTTCTTTTTTATCTTTATTGTAAATTTTTGAAAAAGATTTTCCCTCTTCAGGTATAACATCTTTAACAGTTATGGAGTATTCTGTTTTCAAAAAATCACACAAAGCTATATATCTTGTTCTATTATTTTTTTGAACTTTATCAAAAACTGCATTTGCAAATTCTTCAAGCTTAGGAAAATAGTTTTTATTTTCTTGAAGAAAATCAGAAATAACTTCTCCAGGAAAAGAAGCTTTTCTACTATCAATTATTTTTCCTGATAAATTTTCGACTTTATTTATCAAGTCATGATCCTTTTTTTTGAAATTATCCCCCAATTTGATTAAAGCTCTTGCAATTTTAGGGTTTGTATTGACTAAATCCTGAACTTCAGGACCCAGTATATCTAAGTCTTCAAACAATTGATCATCTAGCAATTCGGAAATGTTATTTGCTAAATTAAGATCAGATTTTGATGTCAAATCAGATAACTCAATCTTTAATTCTTGGCAAACTTTAAGAAGTAAATCACCGTCTATTTTTCTTTTTCCACTCTCAATTAAATTTAAATAACTTGGTGAAATATTTATTTGCTCTGCAAGCTTATTTGCTTGAATCCCCATTTGTCTTCTAAAAGCCTTTATTTTTGGACCAATTTTTAAATCAAATTGACTCATATTTTCTATTTGTAAATTTTGTAAATTATTATTTACAAGAAATTTTGTTGTTTTACAAGTATTTTAAAGATTTTTATATATTTTGTAAATCTTGTAAATTATAAGATTTACATGGACAACAAAAACAATAGCAAAAATCAAGATATAAAGTTTCAGTTTACTCAAAATGAAGACCAGAAGCAGTACAATCAATCTGGAATCTACTTAAGAGATGATCATTGTGATTGGGGTTCTAGCGGTATGAATGAATTCACTAACGAGTATAGTGAAAGCAAATAAGACCCATTTAAATTTTCAATAATTTATAATAGAGAAAGATATTATGAGTTCTGAAGCTAAAGTATCGTACGATTTAAAAAGATTTTCTGGAATTAAAAGAGATTATACTACTGAGGAGGTCGAAAGATTAAGAGGGTCAATAAAGATTGAGCATTCAATGTGCAAACATCAATCTACAAAATTATGGAAGCTTCTTAATTCTGAGTCTTACATAAATACATTGGGATCTTTATCAGGAAATCATGCAGTACAACATGCAAAAGCTGGTTTAAAAGCTATATATTTAAGTGGATGGCAGGTTGCAGCCGATGCAAATAGTGCGGGCGAAATGTATCCAGATCAATCTTTATATCCTTTTGATAGTGCCCCAAAACTAGTTGATGCGATGAACAATGCATTAATTAGAGCAGATCAAATTCAACATATGGAAATTAAAGATGGGGACATGCAATCCAAAGATAAGGTTGATTATATGCTACCTATTATTGCAGATGGTGAGGCAGGATTTGGTGGACCTTTGAATGTTTTTGAACTAACTAAAAAATTTATAAAAGCAGGGGCCGCAGGTGTTCATTTTGAAGATCAACTGGCTAGTGAGAAAAAATGTGGACACATGGGTGGAAAAGTATTAGTTCCAACGTCTACTATGATAAAAAATTTAAAAGCTGCAAGGCTAGCAGCAGATATTGCTGATGTTCCATTGATTATTTTAGCCAGAACAGATGCCAATGCTGCAAAGTTAATTACAAATGATCATGACGAAAATGATAAATCTTTTTTGACAGGCAAAAGATCACCAGAAGGTTTTTTTTATGTTAAACATGGAATTGAACAAGCAATATCAAGAGGATTAGCTTATGCACCATATTCAGATTTGATATGGTGTGAAACAGCAACACCCAACCTAGAAGAGGCTAAAAAATTCTCAGACGCAATTCACAATAAATTTCCTGGAAAAATTCTTGCATATAATTGTTCACCATCATTTAATTGGAAAAAACATTTATCAGATAAAGAAATAGCTTCTTTTCAAGTTAAAATTAGTGAAATGGGATATAAGTTTCAATTTATAACTCTTGCTGGTTTTCATACTCAAAATATTGCAATATTTGAATTGGCAGAGAAGTATAAATCTCAAGGCATGACAGCTTACTCAAAAATTCAGGAACAAGAATTTGCGAGAGAAAAAGATGGTTATACAAGTGTTAAACATCAAAGAGAAGTTGGAACTTCATATTTTGATGCAGTTTCAAATACTATTAGTTCAGGT
This sequence comes from uncultured Pelagibacteraceae bacterium, assembly GCA_902587735.1. Lineage (GTDB taxonomy): Bacteria > Pseudomonadota > Alphaproteobacteria > Pelagibacterales > Pelagibacteraceae > Pelagibacter. The sequence goes on along the minus strand of CACIML010000003.1, from coordinate 40,395 downwards.
AAAAGTTCAACTACAGCGATGGATGGTTCGACGGAATCTGAGCAATTTTAGTTAGTTTTAAGTTTTTGAATTTGATTCCAAGCTGAATTTATCGCTCTCATTTTCTTTTTACTTTCTTCAATAACTTCTTTAGGCACACCTCTGCTTATTAATATGTCTGGATGATGTTCTTTACTTAATTTAAGATATTTTTGTCTAATAGTTTGAAGATCCTCTTCAGGTTTACTTTCCAAAACTATGTATGGATTTAATTTGTCAGAACTTTTTCTACTTTCCCTAATTGAATTAAATTGTGACTGGTTTAGACCAAAAATTTGAGCTATATGTTGAATCATGCTTAATTCAGATTGACTTGTATTTCCATCTGCTTCAGCAATATAAAAAAGAATATTAATAACTTCTTCTAATACATTTAAATTATTTTTATAAATTTGAGCTATTTGTTTAGCATATGGCTCGTAACCTGAACTTTCTTCCTTGGCTTTATTAAATATTTTTCCAACGCTATCTATTTCGTTTTCAGGTATTTTTAGTTTATCTTTTACTGCAATCAATTCCTCTTTGCTTACATTACCATCTGCTTTGCTTAGTTTTGCAGATAAAACAATTAAAGATAAAGCAAAGACCTGCTGAGGTTGGGCAAATGAAGTAAAATTTCCACCAGCAGATCTTGCTCTAGAAATTTTTCCTCCAATTAGAGACCCTAGTAGCATGCCAAAAGGTCCCCCAAGTGACAATCCTACCATTCCACCAATTAAACTTCCCCAGATTGACATTAATTATTCAAATTTCTTTAATCTATATTCCCACTTACCCATTCTTTCATAAGCAATCTTAACTATCAAATCTTTTTTTGGATCCATCCAAATATCAAAATTAAGTTTTTTTTCTTTAGGCAAATTTTCATTTTTTGATTTTAATTTAAAATGTAAAACTTCATGATTTTTATCATAAAGTTTAATTGTTTCTTTTTTTAACAATCTTACTGTTTGTTCTTTTATGCTTCCTGAAAGAGGGCTAATTTGACTACTTGCAGACAAAATTTTATGATTCCACCAATTTCCAATAACATTATCTAGTTCGGCCTCACCTTTAAAAGAAGATCCATCTATTATAAATTTATTTAAATTTTTATCATATTTTAGATTTACAAATTTTTCTTTACTATTTTGGAATGTATTTGATTTGAAAAAAACTAATTTATTATCTTGGTATTTTTCGATAGCTTCACTTGAAATAGAAAAAATAATAAAACCTAATAATTTAACTTTAAATTGAGTATAATTTTTTATTGTCATAGTATTATCCCTGTGCTCAAAATAATAATTGCTATAACCGATAAGCTTGTTATTTCTAAAGACTTCCATTTCAATTTTTGATATATTTTTGTAATGCGATGTATGTGATTGAACACTTGAAGTAAATATTAATCCTAGTAAAAAAATATAAAATACTTTTTTCATTTTTATTTTAGTTTAATTAATTTTACATTTACATTGTTAAAATTAATATCTTTCAAAACTTTGAACTTAATTAATTTTTTTGTGCGTATTTTTTCACAGTTTTTATTTTCTAAATCTTTTGGGCAAACAATCCAAATATAATTATTTTCTTTCTTTAGCTCATCTAAATTTAATTGAGTTAAAATAAAATTATTTTCTTTCGACAAAACACTAAAGTAATTATTAAATGCATCTGACCAAAATTTTTTTCTATCTTGAAAGTCATGATTAATAAAATATTTTTTATGCTCTGAATCATGTATTGTTTTAAGAGAATTATAATAGTCTGGTTTATATTTAGGCCTCGTTTCATAGAATTGTTTAAAATTTGTTTCAGCAAACTGGTTACCCAAAGTTAAAAAGACTATAGCTAATATTATTAAGTTCTTTATATATTTGTTTTTAATTTCATATATTAAATATGACAAAACTATAATTATAGGAATTAATACAAAGATAATATATCTTGAAAGAATTACAGGTTTATTTAACCAACCATATAATAAAGGTGTAAAGTAAGATAAGAAAATAAATATAATTAAAAGTGTAATTAAATTTATATTTTTTATTACCATATTTCTAAAATTAAAAATTAAGCTTAGTAATAAAATTAAATGTATTAATCCCAAAAATCGAGAACCAAAAAAAGTTGAGAAATAAAAATTTGTAAAAAATTTTAAATCTGGCTGTTTTAACCAATAAGGAAATGGCTGATCTTCTCTCAAATATATTGGTAAATATATAGCAAGAAATATTAAAAGAACAAGAATGATATTATTCAAAAAAACTAAATTTTTTTTATATTTTAAATAATAAAAAAAATAGTAACAAACCAAAGAGAAAAAAAATATTAAAGCAAAAGGATGTGTCAAAAAAGCTAAAGATTGAAAAAGGATGTACAAAAAAGTATTTAAGAATAAATTTTTTTGAGAATTATAAGATTTAAATGCTTTAATTAAAAAAATAATAGACAATGAACATATAAAAAATAAAAATGTATATACTCTTACTTCTTGAGAATATTTAATTAAAAAAACATTAAAGGAGATAAGAAAAGCAACTAATATAAAAGAATTATTTTCTTTTAATAATCTTGATAAATATGTCATTGAAATTATACTTAAAATTCCAAATATTGCTGTAAAATATCTTCCTACATATGATTTGTAACCAAAAACTTCATGAGTTAGCTTTAGCAAATAGTTAAATAAGAAAGGTTGGCCTTCTGCAGCTAAATGTCTTTCATGGCTTTCACTGAGTGAAATGAAAGGATCTGATACCCAAAAACTTACTATTTCATCAAACCACAAGCTATCATAATTTAAGTTGTATAATCTTAATATCATTCCAAAAAATAGTGAGAAACAAATTGCAAAGGTTATGAAATACTTGGAATTAAATTTATTTGTCATATAAACAATTTATATCAGTTAAATTTTAAATATTTTAAAAAAAAGTGTTTTTATCTATAAAAAAAATACCAAAGACTTCTTGGAGTTCTAAAAAGCCTTTGAATTTTACGCCAAAGATTTCTACATTTTTTTTTTTATGCTTTGGCTTAGCATTATTTGGATTAGGCGAAGGATTGTTGATAGTTTCATTTACTGGAGCTTCTCCCTGGAGTGTTTTGGCTCAAGGTATTTCATTAAACGTGGATTTATCGATTGGAACAATTACTTTATTTATAAGCATAGGTGTTTTATTTTTTTGGCTACCTTTAAATCAAAAACCTGGAATTGGAACAATACTTAATGCATTAATAGTTGCCTTGATGATAGATATTTCAATAGCTTTTATACCAAATCCCACAAACTATATTTCTCAATTATTATTAGCTATTTTTGCAGTTTTGATAGTTGGATTGGGAAGTGGTTTTTATTTAGCTGCCAATTTAGGACCAGGACCAAGAGATGGTCTTATGACTGGAATTCAAAAAAAAACAAATCTTCCCATTGCACTAGTAAGAGCTTTTTTAGAAATTTCAGTAGTTAGCATTGGGTGGTATTTAGGTGGAACAGTTGGTATTGGAACCTTGCTGTTTGCTTTTGGTGTAGGTCCTGCAGTTGCTTTAGGACTTTTTATTGTATCTAGAATTTTTAAGACGGGCAAAAAAAAAGGGCAGTAAAGACTGCCCTTTTATAAATTTATTTAGAAAGAGTGGGATTACATTCCCATACCTCCCATACCGCCCATTCCTCCCATACCACCCATTCCTCCAGGAGGCATTCCACCGGCAGCACTATCTTTTTCTTCAGGTTTATCAGCAACCATAGCTTCAGTTGTTACTAACAATCCGGCAATTGATGCAGCATCTTGTAAAGCCGTTCTTACAACTTTAACAGGATCAATGATTCCTTCCGCAAACATATCGCAATATTCTTCATTTTGAGCATCATAACCTTGTGATTTTTTATTTTGTTCTAATAATTTTCCAACCACTACTGAACCATCTACTCCCGCATTTTTAGTGATTTGTCTTATTGGAGTTTCTAAAGCTTTTCTTACAAGATCAACACCAGCTTTTTGGTCATCACCTTTTGCTTTAACTTTTTCTAAATCTTGTGCAGCATATAAAAGAGCACAACCACCGCCAACTACTATTCCTTCTTCAACAGCGGCTCTAGTTGCATTAAGAGCATCTTCAACTCTATCTTTTCTTTCTTTTACTTCAACTTCTGTAGCACCACCAACTTTAATAACCGCAACACCACCTGCAAGTTTAGCCAATCTTTCTTGTAGTTTTTCTTTATCATAATCTGATGTTGTTTCTTCAACTTGTTGTTTGATTTGAGCACATCTAGCTTCTATGTCAGCTTTCTTGCCTGTTCCACTTATGATTGTACTGTTATCTTTATCAACTTTAACTCTTTTACAAGAACCCAAGTTGTTCAGTTTTACATTTTCTAATTTAATACCTAAATCTTCAGATATAACCTGACCTCCAGTTAAAATAGCAATATCTTCAAGCATAGCTTTTCTTCTATCACCAAAACCAGGAGCTTTTACTGCCACAACTTTTAATCCACCTCTAAGTTTGTTAACTACTAAAGTTGCAAGAGCTTCACCTTCAACATCTTCAGAAATTATCATTAACGGTCTTCCTGCTTGAACAACAGCTTCTAGCAACGGAACCATTGGCTGAAGATTTGTTAATTTTTTTTCGTGAAGTAAAATAAATGGGTTTTCAAGATCAGTAACCATTTTATTTCCATCAGTTATAAAGTATGGCGATAGATAACCTCTGTCAAACTGCATACCCTCAACAACATCAAGCTCTGTTTCAATTCCTTTTGCCTCTTCAACTGTAATAACACCTTCATTACCAACTTTTTGCATAGCTTTAGAAATCATATTTCCAATTTCTTTGTCGCCATTTGCAGAGATTGTTCCTACTTGAGCAATCTCATCGCTATCTTTAACTTTTTTAGCAGAGGATATAAGATTAGATTTAACATGCTCAACTGCTGCTTCAATTCCTCTTTTAACATCCATTGGATTCATGCCTGCAGTTACATATTTACATCCTTCCTTAACTATAGCTTGAGCTAAAATAGTTGCTGTAGTTGTTCCATCTCCAGCTTCATCGTTAGTTTTGCTGGCAACTTCTTTAACCATCTGGGCACCCATGTTTTCAAATTTATCTTCAAGATCTATTTCTTTAGCAACTGTAACACCGTCTTTAGTTGTTCTTGGAGCACCATAAGATTTATCAATAACAACATTTCTTCCTTTTGGTCCAAGTGTGACCTTGACTGTGTTTGCAAGAATATCCACACCTTTAATCATTGCAGCTCTTGCTTCTGAATCGAATTTTACAATTTTTGCCATTTTTTTCTCCTTTTTAAAATTATTTACTTGAAATTCCCATAATGTCTGATTCTTTCATTATGCTGTATTCTTTGCCATCAATTTTGACTTCAGTACCTGACCATTTACCAAATAAAACTTTGTCACCAACTTTAACATCCATTGGAATTATTTTTCCATCTTCTGTTTTTGCTCCTTTTCCTACTGCTATAACTTTACCTTCTTGAGGTTTTTCTTGAGCTGTATCTGGGATAATTATTCCTCCAGCAGTTTTTTCACTGCCATCCAAAACTTCAATTAATACTCGGTCATGTAACGGTTTAAATTTCATAAATTCTCCTATTAGTATGCAACTCATATAGCCACCTGCTTTTACTATTTCAAGTCACTCAAATAAAAATATATCCTTTAAAAAACGAGAGAAATTGTGCTTTTTTTGGGTTATATCTCATTTAATGACTAAGAATTTAGATAATGAAGGACTTAGAACAGTTGTTCAAAATTATGATTTTTTTTTTATAGATTTATGGGGGGTAATTCACAACGGAATAAGGATTTACGAAAATGCGATTAAAACTCTTGTTGAAATCAACAATATAAAAAAAAATTATGTCCTTCTTACAAATGCACCTCGCCCAAACAATACTGTAAAAATATTTTTAAAAAAAATGGGCATGGACAAAAGTATTTTAGAGAAAGTTTACACTTCAGGAGAGGCAGCTTTAAATTATATAAAAAAAAATCATCCAAATGATAAATTTTATCATATTGGACCACCAAGAGATTTTGATTTATTTTTAGATTTTAAAAAAAACAAAAAAGAAAATATTAACGAATCTAATTATTTATTATGCACAGGGTTGTTTGATAAATATGATAAAGATCTAAATTATTACAAAGAATTGTTTGGTAGCTTTATTTCAAAAAAAATGATTTGCACTAATCCTGATTTAATAGTTGATAGGGGAGAAAAAAGAGAATTTTGCGCAGGTTCAGTAGCAAAAGTTTTCCAAAAAATTGGAGGACAGGTAATTTACTTTGGCAAACCTTTTCCAGAAGTTTACAATCAATCAATAGGTCATAATAAAAAAAAAGTATTAGCTATTGGAGATAATTTAAATACTGACATTAAAGGAGCCAACAATATGAATTATGATTCCATGATAATAGCAAATGGAATTCATAAAAAAGAAATTGAAAAAGAAGGTATAGAAAAAATTTCTAAAAATTATAAGGTTATTGTAAACTTTATACAGAGTGAATTAAAATGGTAAGGAAAGTTAAATTTTATAATAATTTCAATGTTTCAAAAGTTCATAAGAACTCTATATTACTTATTGGGAATTTTGATGGACTTCATTTAGGTCATCAAAAGTTATTTAAATACGCAAATAATTATAAAAAAAAATTTAAATTAAAGATTGGTATTATAACTTTTGAACCAGTGCCTAAGATGTATTTTAACAAAAATACAAAAAATTTTAGAATTTTTAATTTAAATCAAAAAAAAAAATTTTTAAAAAACCTAGGTATTGATTTTGTTATTATTAAAAAATTTGATAAAAAATTTTCAAAAATTAAATCTCATAAATTTATTAAAGATATTTTATATAAAAGTTTAAGAGCTAAATATATATTTGTAAGTGACAATTTCAGATTTGGAAATAAAAGAGAAGGCAATGTGAAGGAATTAATAAAAAATGAAAAAGAATTTAATTTTAAAATTATAAAACCGAAACCTTTAGTTTTAAAAAATAAAGTGATTTCATCAACTTTAATTAGAAATCTTTTATCTGATGGAAAAATAAAATATGCAAATCGACTCCTTTCAAGAAAATGGAGTATTGAAAGTAAAGTACAAATAGGAAGGCAGATGGGAAGAAAAATTGGATTTCCAACATGTAACATGGATATTAATGATTATGTTGTTCCTAAGCTTGGAGTTTATGTAGTTAGAATTTTACAAAAAAATAGTAATAAAATTTTAAAAGGAATAGCAAATATGGGCTATCGACCAACTTTTAATCAGAAAAAATTACTTTTAGAGGTATATATTTTCAATTTTTCAGGAAACCTTTACAATAAACACTTAACTATTGAGTTTATAAATTTTATAAGAAAAGAAAGAAAATTTAAAAATATTAATCAATTAAAAAAACAAATTAACTCTGATTTAAAATTTGCAAAAAAACATTAAATTAATTTATGGGCAAAGAAAATATTAACTTACCAAAAACAGAATTTTCAATGAAGGCAAACTTACCAAATAAAGAGCCAGGCATTATAGATTTTTGGAATAAAATAGATTTATATAATAATTTAAGAACAACAAGCAAAGGTAAAGAAAAATTTGTACTTCATGATGGACCACCGTATGCAAATGGAGATATACATATGGGCACAGCTCTAAATAAAATTCTTAAGGATTTAATTGTAAAATTTCATCAAATGAGCGGGAAAGATTCTGTTTATGTTCCTGGTTGGGATTGTCATGGCTTGCCGATTGAGTGGAAAATTGAGGAAGAGTATAAAAAAAACAAAAAAAATAAAAATGAAATCTCTGTAAATGAATTTAGAAAAGAATGTAGGGAATTTGCCAGCGAATGGATTAAAGTCCATAAGAAGCAATTTAAAAGGTTAGGCGTCGTCGGAGACTGGGAAAATTATTATTCTACCATGACTTTTGATGCCGAAGCACAAATTGTTAGAGAGCTTGGAAAATTTTTAAAAGAAGGAAGTTTGTATAGAGGATATAAGCCAGTTTTATGGTCAACTGTTGAAAAAACTGCTTTAGCAGATGCTGAAGTTGAATACTTAGACCATAAATCAGATACGATCTACACATCTTTTAAAGTTAAAAAATCTAAAATTGATAAATTAAATAAAAGTGAAATTATAATTTGGACCACAACACCTTGGACAATTCCTGCAAATAAGGCGTTAGCTTATAATGAAAAGCTAAAATATTTAATTATAAAAATTGAAGATGATTCGGATTTTAATGGAAGACAAATAGTATTAGCAGAAGCTTTATTAAAATTAGTTTTAGAAGAATGCAAAATAAAAAAATTTAAAAAAATTTTAGAATTTCCTGGTAAAGAATTTAAAGGCACTGTTTGTGAACATCCGTTAGCAGGTATTGGTTTTAGTTATGATATTCCAATGTTGGAAGCAAGCTTTGTAACGACAGAGCAAGGCTCGGGCATAGTACATTGTGCCCCTAGTCATGGCCCTGATGATTTTAATTTGTGTTTAAAAAATGGAATTAAAACATTAGAAACAGTGGATGGAGATGGGAAATATACTAAAAATGTTCCATTATTTGAAGGTGTGCATATTTTTAAAGCCAATAAAATAATAATTGAAAAACTTAAAACAGAAAAAAATCTATTAGCTAGTGGAGAGTTAGTTCATCAATATCCTCATTCTTGGCGTTCAAAAGCGCCACTTGTTCATCGAGCTACGCCACAGTGGTTTATTTCAATGGAAAGTCATGGATTGAGAAAAAAGGCGCTAAAAGCGATTGATGATACTGAATTTTATCCGAGTAAAGGAAAAGAAAGATTAAAATCAATGATTGAAACAAGACCAGACTGGTGTGTTTCAAGACAAAGAGTTTGGGGTGTGCCAATTCCAGTATTTATATCAAAAAAAACAAATGAAATTTTGTTAGATGAAAAAGTTACTGAAAATGTAGCAAATATTTTTGAAAAAGAAGGAGCCGACTGTTGGTTTACAGATGATGTGCAAAAATTTTTAGGAAAAAAATATAAAGGTAAGGATTATGAAAAAATGAGTGATATCGTGGAAGTTTGGTTTGATAGTGGCTCAACTCATGCTTATGTTCTTGAAAAAAGAAAAGACTTAAAATGGCCAGCATCAATGTATCTTGAAGGATCAGATCAGCATCGAGGTTGGTTTCATTCTTCTTTGTTAGAGTCGTGTGGAACTAGAGGAAGAGCTCCATTTGATTCAATTTTATCTCATGGGTTTGTAGTTGATGGAAAAGGTTTAAAAATGTCAAAATCATTAGGAAATATAATCTCACCAGAAGAAATATTAAAAAAATATGGAGCTGACATTTTAAGAATTTGGGTAACTGCATCTGACTATTCGGAAGATTTAAGAATAGATTATTCTATTTTAGAACAGCATGCAGAGTCATATAGAAAAATAAGAAATACATTTAGGTATATTCTTGGAAATTTAAATGACAAGTTTGAGAAAGTAGATTTTGATAAAATAGATATTAATAAGCTACCTGAGTTGGAACAATATATGCTTCATAAAATATATAATCTTAATATTAATTTTGAAAAAAATTTCAAAGTTTATAATTTTCACACATTGTACAAAGATTTATTAAATTTTTGTACGGTAGATTTGTCAGCATTTTATTTTGATATAAGAAAAGACACTTTATATTGTGATCCAATTAACAGTACAAAAAGAAAATCTACTATAGTATTTTTAAATGTTCTTGTTGAAATTCTATTAAAATGGTTTGCTCCAATATTATCTTTTACGACAGAGGAAATTTATTCATTATTAAAAATTGATAATAAAAAAAGTATTCATCTTGAAAATTTTCCAAATATACCTTCTATATGGAATAATCAAGATTTGAAAAATAAATGGAGTGAGCTAATAAGGATAAGAGAAATATGTAACAGCAGCATTGAACTTAAAAGAGCATCTAAGGAAATTGGTTCAAGTTTAGAAGCAAATTTAATAATCAATCTGAATGAAGAAATGATTAAATTTACTGAAGGTGTAGATTTTTCAGAGCTCTGCATAACATCTGATGCAAAAGTTGAAAAAAGCAAGTCAGATGAAATTGTGGTTAAAACAATAAAAGCTGAAGGACATAAATGCCCAGTGTGTTGGAAAATTAGTAAAAACCAATGTGAAAGACATTCAGTTTAATTTAAAATTAAATGCTAAAAATTAATTTAAAAAAATTTTTTTTATATTCGTTAATCATTATCATTATTTTTATTTTGGATAGAATATCAAAAATTTATATTCTTAATTTATTAGAAATAAATAACGAAATAGATATATATGTTTTTTCATTTTTAAGGCTATATTTAATTTGGAATAAAGGCATAGCTTTCGGATTATTATCTTCTGAAGAAAATTTTGTCTATAATTTGATTACTATTTTAATAATAATTATTAATTTAGTTATTTTGATAATGATAATAAAATCAAATGATATTAAGACTTATTTTTTAATATTTATTTTAGGTGGATCATTAGGAAATCTTTTTGATAGAATATATTATTCAGCGGTCCCAGACTTTATAGATTTCCATATTAACGATTTTCATTGGTTTATTTTCAATGTTGCTGATGTATTTATATCTGTAGGTGTGTTATGCCTTATTATTGCTGAATTTATTTTTAATAAAACATCTAAGAAATGAAGAAAATTAATATATTTTTAATTTTGTTAATGATGCTAGCGCTAGCTTCATGTCAATCAGTTAAAAATGCATTAAGTGGAGTTAAACAAGAAAATAGTGATGAGTTTTTAGTTCAAAAAAAAAACCCTTTAGTACTACCTCCTGACTTTACTGATTTACCAGTGCCTTTTGAAGAATCAGCTGAAGTAACTGAAATACAAATTGAAGAAGATATTGAAAAATTATTGGGCATGGAAAATAAAGTAGAAGACACAAACAATACATCCAATTCAAGTTCTATAGAAAGTTTTATTTTAAAAAAAATTAAAGAAAATTAATGTTAACGAAAAATATTAATTTTAAAAATTTTACATACAAAAGAAAAAATAATACAATAAATATATTCAATGATATTAGAAAAAGCTATTTTCTTGGGAAAGAAAAATTACTTTTAACTTTATCAGATCAATATAAATATTCTTTTAATTTAAAAAAAATTTCCAAGCTAAAAAAATTTAAAATTTGCAGAATTATAGGAATGGGTGGTTCTGTACTTGGTGCAGAGGCAATTTATAATTTTTTAAAATTTAAAATAAAAAAAAAATTTATTTTTTTTAATAATCTAAGATTAGGAATTAATAAAAAAACTAAAAAAAATATTTTAAACTTAATTATTTCAAAATCTGGAAACACATTAGAAACAATAACAAATTTAAACACTCTAAAAATAAACAGAAATTGCATTTTTATTACAGAAAATAAAAATAACTACTTAAGAAAAATTGCTGAAAAAATAAAATGTGAAATAATTGAACATAAAAATTATATTGGTGGTCGTTATTCAGTTCTTTCAGAGGTTGGAATGTTACCAGCCGAACTTATGGGATTAAATGAAAAAAAATTTAAACAATTTAATTATTTAATTAATAATAAAATTTTTGTAAATAATTTAATTAATAACGTGGAAGGAATCCTGGAATGTATAAAAAAAAAAAAAACTAATTCTGTAATTTTAAATTACGATGAGGACTCTCAAAGCCTTTTTTATTGGTATCAACAACTAGTAGCTGAAAGTTTGGGAAAAAAATCAAAAGGTATTCTTCCTTTGATTTCATCGATGCCCAAGGATAATCATAGTCTAATGCAACTTTATCTAGATGGACCAAAAAATAATTTTTTTACATTTTTTGATGTTTTTAATCAAAAATCAGAAAAAATTTGTAAATCAAGTTTATTAAAGTCACATTCATATTTAAAAAATAAGAGTGTTAATGAAATAATATTTGCACAAAGATTGGCGACAGAAAAAATATTTAAGAAAAAAAATATTCCATTTAGAAGTTTTTTGGTGAAAAAAAAAAATGAACAAACCTTAGGTGAATTATTTTGTTTTTTTATTTTAGAAACAATTTTATTAGGAAGAGCTTTAAAAGTTAATCCTTATAACCAACCATCGGTAGAACTTATTAAAAAGGAGACAAAAAAATTTTTAATTTAGTTAAATTTACCAAAAATTACTTTTGATATTCCATAACTTTCTGTTCTTAAAATTTTAAATTTACTATCAAAATTATCAACTGATTTTTTATGTCTGTGTAAAACTATAATACCTTTATCTGTTAAAATATTCATTTCATTAATTTCACTTAAAAGTAAAATTATATTTTTTTCTTTATAAGGCGGATCTAAAAAAATTATATTAAATTTATTTTTATTGATTTTTTCAATTTTTTTTAGATCAAAAACATTTTTACATAATAATTTTATTTTTTTTTCACAATTAAGTTTTTTGATATTTTTAGTTAATATTTTTATTGATGGTTTATGTTGCTCAATGAAGTAAACCCTTGAAGATCCTCTAGATACACATTCTAATCCAAAAGATCCAGTTCCAGAAAAAAGATCTAAAACATTAGATTCTTTCAAAGAAATTTTGATATTTTTAGAATGTTCAAGAATATTAAAAATAGACTCTTTAGTTAAATCTTTTAAAGGCCTTGTTTCCTTATCTATAGGTTCAAATATTTTTCTACCTTTATAATTGCCTGCAATAATTCTCATTTATCTATTACTTTAAATCCAATATCTTTTCTAAAAAAACCATTAGACCAATTTAAATTATTAATTAATCTTAAAATATTATTTCTTGATTCTTTATAACTTGAAGAAATAGTTACAAAATTTAAAACTCTACCCCCATTGGAAAAAATATCACCATTATTTTTTTTTGTTCCAGCATGAAAAATATAATCGTTTTTATCTAAATTTATTTTTTTTAAATTATTTATTTTAATATTATTTTGAAACTTTTCTGGATATCCTTTAGAACATACTACAACACATAAACTTTTTTGATCTTTCCACTCAATTTTTAAATTATTTAAATTCTCATCACAGCAAGAATTAATAATTTCAAGAAAATCTGTTTTCAATAATGGCAATATGGTTTGACATTCTGGATCCCCCATTCTTACATTGTATTCTACAAGGTAAGGTTCATTATCTTTAATCATTAAACCGGCATACAAAAAACCTTTATAATTTTCTCCTAAATCTTTAATCGCTTTCAGGGTAGGTGTAATAATTTTATCAATTATTTTTTTTTCTAAATTAAAATTAATTAATCCCGATGGCGAGTAAGCACCCATACCACCTGTATTTTTTCCTTTATCACCTTCAAATACTCTTTTGTGGTCTTGAGCAGTTTGAAATTTTTGAAAGTTTTTTCCATCACATATTACAAAAAAACTCATTTCATCACCTTTTAAAAATTCTTCAATTAAAACATTTTTTGATTCACCAAATTTTCCACCAAATATTTCTTTTATTGCTTCACTTGCGTCGTTTAAATTTTCACAAATGTAAACTCCTTTACCTGAAGCTAGTCCGTCAGCTTTAACTACAATTGGAAAATTACTAGATTTTAAAAATTTAAATGTATCTTCAATATTTTCAAAAATAGTAAAATTTGCTGTAGGGATGTTATATTTTTTGCAAATTTCTTTTGTAAAAATTTTTGATCCTTCAAGTTGAGAAGATATTTTTTTTGGACCAAACACTTTAATTTTTTCTTTTTCCAGGAAATCTACTATTCCATTAACCAAGGGTTTTTCTGGCCCAATTACTACTAAATCAACTTTTGATTTTATTAAAAAATTTTTAATTTTCTTAAAATTATTTAAATCAATTTCAATGTTTTCAGCTATTTCATTTGTTCCTGCGTTACCAGGTATGCAATAAATTTTACTTACTTTTGGTGACTCCGATATTTTTTTACAGATTGAATGTTCTCTTCCACCACTTCCTATAACAGCCAAAATCATATATATTCATATTTCTATCTAATGAAAAATAAATTAGCCACAATAAAATATCTTCCAAATAATTTCAAAATCGTAAAAGATGGAGATCATGTAATTTGTGCAATATCGGGCAAGAAAATTTATTTAGATAAACTTACGTATTGGAATGTTGAATTACAGGAAGCTTACTTTTCTTATATTGAAGCGGATAAAAAGAGAGAAAAATTAAAAAAAAAGAGTTAAACTATTTCCAACGATCATGTGTCCAAATCCATTGAAATGGGTTTTTTGTAATCATTTTTTCAATATTTTGATTAATTTTTAAAGAATTATTTTTTATGTCTTCTTCATGTATTCCAGTTTTGTTTATTTCATATGGTTTATGAATAATCATTTCAAAAAAAATTCCATTTTTTCTTTCAATATATATCGGGACTAGTTTACAATTATACTTTAGGGCTAATTGTGTAGGAATAGTGGTTGTATGTGCTCCTTTATTGAAAAAAGATATTCTTGGTCCTTCGCTAACACGCTGATCTACCATTAAAGCAACACTATAACCCTCTTTGATTTTTTTTACTATTTCTCTGGAACCAGATTTGCCTTTTGGAATCTGTATAGGGCAAATGTACTTTGTTCTTAAATGCTCCATCAAAGGATTTAAAAAAAAGTTATTTAATGGCCTATAAATTGCAGCAAGGTTGATTCCAAACTTAACTAATTCCATAGCCATAAGTTCAAAATTTGCAAAATGACCTGAAAAAAAAACTACTGGTTTATTAGATTTTTTTATTTCTTTCAAATATTCAATTCCTATAATTTTTATATGACCAGATCCAATTTTGTTTAACTTAAAATTTTTTAAAAAAATATACTCAGCAAAAGTTCTACCAATATTTGACCACATTCCATTTATTATTTCTGCTTCTTTTTTTTCATCAATCTCACCTAACCCAATTTTAATATTTTTTTTAATTATATTTTTTGATCTAAAATAGGGACCAATTATTTTTCCCAGAATGCTTCCAAGGTTAGATGCATTCTTAAGCCCTATTATTTTAAAAATACTAAACAAAGAAATTATAATTATAAACTCAAAAAAATATTTTATAATTTTCATATTTTCTTCTTAATTAATTCTACAAAAATATCTTTATCATCTATTTCTAGTTCAATTTGTAAGAATTTAATATTTTTTTTGTAATCTTCATCTATTCTGTAATGATCTTTTTCTGTAGTTAATAATAGCGCATCCTTACTGTTAGATAATAAATATTTATAATCTGACGCTGAAAATTTATAATGATCAGGAAAAGAAACTGTGTTAATTAAATTTAATTTATTTTCTTTTAACAAATCAAAAAAATTTGATGGATTTCCTATTCCAGCAAAAGCGCATATTTTTTTATCTTTGAATCTATCAATATTTACAGGTTTATATTTTGAATAGAAAATTTTTACATTTTTGTTTTCTTTATATATTTGATCTTCAATTTGAATATTTTTGTTGCCATTTATTATTACACAATCTGCTCTTTTAACTGCCGACAACTTTTCTCTTAGTGGACCAGAAGGAATAATAAATCCATTTCCAATCCATTGTTTTTGATTAAAACAAAGTATAGAAAAATTTTTTTTAACACTAAAATCTTGAAATCCATCATCAAGAATTGCTAAATCATTATTGTTCTCTATTAAATTGTTAATTGCTTCTATTCTATTTTTAGAAACAAATGTTGCTCCTATTTTTTGTAATATTGATATTTCATCATCAAGATAATTATAATATTTTTTAATAAATCCTGGATTTTTTCCCAATGATTTAGTTATATTAAAAATTTTTGATACCAACGGTGTTTTTCCGGTTCCACCTACATAAATATTGCCCACACATATAATTGGTATTGGAAATTTTTTAGGAATTTTAAGTTTATTTATAAAAGAAAATAACAAAAATAATATTGAGATTGGAAAAAATAAAATAATCCAAATAGAAAATTTTGTACTATCCCAAAATTTTGGTTTTTTTAGTTTCATTTATATATATTTACTAATCTCCTTTTGATTAATTAACAGCGTTTTATTTCCTATAGAATTTAATTTTTTTATAATTTTTTTAGAACTAAATTTATTGTTTAAGTTTTTTTGAATTATACTTTTTGCTTGCTTTATAGTTTTAATTTTTGATGAAATCCTATTTTTATATAGTAAATCATAAACTTCCAAAAAATTATCAATATTAGGTCCATGAATAACTTTGCATCCTAGTCTTGCCGCTTCTATTGGATTTTGTCCACCATGATGGATTAATGACCCCCCCAAAAATACAATATTACAAATTTTTATAAATAATTTTGTTTCCCCAAAAGTATCCACTAAATAAATGTCAGTTTTATCATCTATTCTTTCTCCAGAACTGTGTAAATGAACTTTTAATCCAATATTTTCTATTTCTTTTTTTATATTTGAAGATCTATGTATATGTCGAGGAATTATAATAGTAACACCATTTGTGTATTTTTTTTTTAAATCCGCATGTACTTTAGCACAAAAAATTTCTTCCTTTTGATGAGTGCTAATGGCTCCAAATAATATTCTTTTTAAATCAAAAAATTTTTTAGTATCTTTACTAATTTTATTAATATTTTTTAAACTTGTTTCAGAAAACTTTAAATTTCCTAATTTTTTAATATTTTTTGCTCCTAGTTTTTTAAGATAATTTTTAGTCTCATTATTTTGCGCTAAACAAATATCAAATTTATTAAATATTAATCTAGAAAAAAAAGATATTTTTTTCCATTTTTTGTAAGTTTTTTTGGTTATTCTGGCATTTAACAATATAAGTGGAGTATTTTTATTTTTTAAATTTAATATTATGTTTGGCCAAATTTCAGATTCTATAAAAATAACTAATGAAGGTTTCCAATAATTTAAAAATTTTTTTGTTATAAAATTTGAATCTATAGGAAGGAATTGATGAATAGTTTTTTTTAATTTAAAATTGTTAAATACTTTTGCAGAACTTAAGGTATTTGAAGTTAAAAGTATTTGTTTTATATTTTTTTTTTTCTCTAAGTTTTCTATTAAAGGCATTACACTTAATATTTCACCTACACTTGAACCATGAAACCAAATTAATTTTCCTAATTTCCTTTTATTTTTGGAAAGTCCTAATTTTTCTAAAAATCTAGTATGATGTTCTTTTTTTTTAAAAATTCTAAAAATTATTATTAGAGGCGAAATTAATAATGTTAAATTTATTAGTATTCTATAAAGAAATAACATTAACTTTTTCTTATCTGCTTTTGATAAAAACTTTTGTATATTTCTGAATTTGATAAAAGCTCTGTATGAGTTCCATTTTCAATTACCTTTCCGTTATTTATCACATAAATAGAATCAGAATTTAAAATTGTTGAAAGGCGATGAGCAATAACCACAGCTGTTCTTTCTTTAATCAAAATATTTAAGGCTTGCTGAATTTTGTTTTCTGTTTCAGCATCAAGAGAAGATGTGGCTTCATCCAACAAAATTATCTTACTTTTTTTTAACATTGCTCTTGCTATAGAAATCCTTTGTTTTTCGCCCCCTGACAATCTTAATCCATTTTCTCCTATTAATGTGTTGTATTTTTCAGGAAGTTTTTTAATAAAATCATCTGCAAAAGATAATTCAGCAACTTTTTTTATTTCATCCTCACTTGCATTTAAGTCCGCATAGGCAATATTGTTTTTAATTGTATCATCAAAAAGTGTGACATCTTGAGAAACCAGTGAAATATTTTTTCTTAAAGATGAAAGTTTTGATTTATAAATTGACTGTTTGTCGATAAGTACATCACCAGAATTAGCGTCATAAAATCTTGGAATTAAATTTAAAATGGTTGATTTTCCTGCGCCACTGTAACCAACTAATGAAGTCATTTTTCCACCTTTTATTTTAAGATTAATTGAATTTAAGGCTGAGTCTTCTTTAGTATCATACTTAAAGTTTACATTCTTAAAATCAATATCACCCAAAACTATTTTTAA
This sequence comes from uncultured Pelagibacteraceae bacterium, assembly GCA_902587735.1. Classification (GTDB taxonomy): domain Bacteria; phylum Pseudomonadota; class Alphaproteobacteria; order Pelagibacterales; family Pelagibacteraceae; genus Pelagibacter. Next base: position 22,345 of record CACIML010000003.1, on the reverse strand, counting down.
TTCCTGATCTGAGTTTTTTTCAAAAATTTCATTTTTATGATCAATAATAGGTAGGACTCTTCTTGCAGCAGATAGACTTTGATTAATCGAAATGTTTAAAGTTGCCAATGATCTAACTGGTTGATATGCCAACATCATAGCAGCTAAAAAAGAAAAAAAATTATTTATAGCCAATTCATTGCTAATTATTAATTTTCCTGAGTAAAAAATAAGACTTGCTATCATTATTCCCGTTAAAGTTTCCATTATTGGTGAAGCTCTAACCAAAACTATTTGAGTTTTTTTTGATTTTTCTTTTAGATTATCAAGAAACTTTTTTGACCTATCATTTTCAAAATTTTCTTTTTGAAAAATCTTAATTAATCTGTGGTTTTTAAAAATTTCAAATAGGTAAGTTGTAAGATCTCCAGCTCTTTCTTGAAGTTCTGTTGTTACTTTACCCATCCTTTTTCCAAGGTTTCTAGCAAAGAAACTTGCAAGAGGAATCATGATTAAAGCTACTAAAGATAATTTCCAATTTTGATAGAACATTACACATAGAAGACCGACTAAAGTAAGCGTGTCTTTAGAAAGATTCAATAAACCTGTACTTACAAGATTAGTAAGTAAGTTTGCGTCAAAAGTTAAATTAGAGATATATTTTCCTGAGTTTTTTTTATCAATAAGCTTGGTGTCAGCTTTGATCAGATTGCTGAGCATATCAGATTGAATATTTCTTTTTACATCTTCTGCAACTCCAATCATGATAATTTTTGCTAAGTACATTGATATTCCTTTTGTTGCAAAAGCCAAAATAATAATTCCAGGAATAATCAAAATTAATGTTTGGTTTTTTTCTATAAATATTTTTTCTATCGCAGGGTCTAATAGCCAAGCTATGGAAGAAGTGCTTCCCGCAACTAATAAAGAAAAAAATATAGAAAGTAGAATTTTGTTTAGATAATTTTTTGTATAAGTTTTAAATAATCTTTTTATAATTTCAAAATTAGTCATAAATTAAAAAGAAACCTTACCGATTAGTAAATTTACAAAAATAATTAATCCAAAAAAATTATTACTTTTAAATATATTAAGGCATACTTCTGGTTTTAAAGGATCAAATTTTTTTATTTGGTATAAAAACAAATGAGATATTGGTATAATTGACAAGATAAAGAAAGCGAAATTTAGATTCATTAAGTAACCTAGTGTTAAATAAAAAAGCACGAATAAAAAAAAGACAATTTTTAAAAACATTTTTGAATTATTTTTGAATAAAATTGATGTTGATTTTACTCCTATTATTTCATCATCTTTAATATCTTGGAATCCATATATTGTGTCGTAACCAAGTGTCCAAAATATGGCTCCTAAATAAAATATTATTGGCTTAATATCTATTTCAGGATTTATAGAGGTCCATCCAAGTATAATTCCATAATTAAAAGTTATACCAAGATATAGCTGAGGCCAATATGTAAATCTTTTCATTAAAGGGTAGGTAAAGGCCAGCGGCATTGAACAAATTGCCAAAAATATTGTAAAAGAATTAAAATTAATAAGAATTAATAAAGCTAACATGCATAGAATTGAAGCGTAAAAAAAAGCAAGTTTAATTGAAATTTCTCCTGAAGCTATTGGTCTAGATTTTGTCCTTTCAACTTTTTTGTCAAAATTTCTATCTGATATATCGTTAATTATACATCCAGCAGATCTCATTAATATTGCACCAGCTAAAAAAAAAATTAAATATTTACAAAAAATTAATAAACTTCCATTAAAATCATATGCAATGGTCAAACCCCACAAACAAGGCCAAAAGAGCAGCATATATCCAATTGGTTTTTTTAATCTTGTTAGTTCAATAAAAAGATTTAGTTTTTGGAGCATAATTTACTTGTAAATAACAAAGCCTAGATTCATAATCAAATTGATTCGTTATGAATGTTGACTACACAGTAACTGCTTTAATGTTTCCAGCTATACCGCTTTTAATGAGTGTTTATGGCAATCGTTTTCACACACTAAGCAATTTAATTAGAAAAATACATGATGAATATGTTTGGGAAAAACATATTCCTCCAGAATGGGAAAAACAGTTAATAAATTTAAATGGCAGAGTTAAATGGCTAAAATACACTCTTGCGTGTGCAAGTTTTGGATTTTTGTTTAATATGCTAACAGTTTTTGCTCTTTATTTAGACATGATTTTTTTGGCACGAATTATTTTTGGATCATGTTGTTTATCAATGATAGTTTCTGTTCTATTTTTTATTAGAGATATACATCTATCGACTGAAACATTAAAATTACATTTATCAGATATGAAAATTGATTTAGACTAAGGTATAATTATAGCTGGTCCAAGAATTTTTCTAGATTCTAAATCTTTATGAACTTCTACAATATTTTCTAATTTATATTTTTTAAATATTTCAATTTTAACTTTTCCTGATCCCACTTTTTTAAATAAAATTTTTGCACCCTCGTCAATTTCTTCTTTTTTGCTTAAATATTGTTGCATAGAAGGTCTTATAAAATACAAACCTTTTGGTTGTAACAATTTGGGCACATCTATGGGAGATAAAGCTCCAGAAGCATTTCCAAAGGATACCATCATTCCTCTTATACTTAGGCATTCTAAAGAACCTTCAAAAGTACTTTTGCCGACACCATCATAAACTACAGAAACACCTTTGCCATTTGTAATCTCTAAAACTTTTTCTGAAAAATTTTCCTTGTTGTAATTTATTATATGATCATATCCATAACTTTTAGCTTTATCTATTTTTTCATCATTTCCGACAGTACCAATTACTGTACAGCCAAGAGTTTTTGCCCATTGCCCAAATATTTGACCAACACCTCCAGCCGCAGCATGAAACAGAATTGTTTCTCCAGATTTAACTGGATAAGTTTTGTGCAATAAATAAAAAGTAGTCAAACCCTTCGTCATTAAAGTTGCAGCAACTTCAAGATCAATATTATTTGGAACTTTTACAAGATTTTTTGTTGGATAATTTCTATGTGTTGAATAAGCTCCTAATGGTGCTCCAGAATAAGAAATTTTGTCACCAACATTAAATTCTTTAACATCAGATCCTATTTCTTTTATTATTCCTGCTGCCTCAACGCCTATTCCAGACGGAAGTTTTAAAGGATAAAGGCCAGATCTATGGTAAGTATCAATATAATTTAATCCAATTGCTTTGTGCTCAATTGTTACTTCATCTGCGCCAGGTTTATCTAAAGTAACTTCTTTTATTTCTAATACTTCTGGTCCACCAGTTTTTGATATTTGAACAGCTTTCATTTCACAAATGTACCATTATGATAATCTTGGACAGCTTTCAAGATTTCTGATTTGGTGTTCATCACAAATGGACCACCCCTTGATATTGGTTCGCCAATTGGCTTACCTGCTATTAGTAAAAATTTAGCTTTCGTTATAGCAGATACATGAAGTTTTTTACCTTTAGTTAACAAAATTAAAGTTGAATTTTGAACTTTATCGTGTGCTTGTTCTCCTACTTTAATTTCGCCATTTATTAGATAAATAAAAGAGTTATGATCCAAAGGTAATTCAAAGTTAAATTCTTTATTTTTTTTAATTTCTATATCAAAATAAATTGGATCAACATTATGGCCTTTAACAGGTCCTTCTGCATTTTCAAATTTTCCAGCAATAACTTTTATTTGTTTATCTTCATCTTTGTGAAGACTCATTGTATCTGAATCAATATATATATAATCAGGTTTGCTCATTTTAAGTTTGGCAGGCATATTAATCCATAATTGAAATCCGTGAAGTTTGCCTTCTTTCATAGCTGGCATTTCAGAGTGAATTATGCCACTTCCAGTTTTCATCCACTGAACATCTCCAGCAGTCATTCTTCCTTCGCCTCCAGTACTATCTTTATGCTCAAAATCTCCTGCAAGCATATATGTTACTGTTTCAATTCCTCTATGAGGATGAGGAGGAAACCCAGCGATATAATCATCTTTATTTTCAGAGCCAAATTCATCTAACATTAAAAATGGATCAAAGTAATTTGGTTCTACACCAATGCTTCTTTTTAATTTTACACCTGCACCATCTGTTGTTGGGATAGGATCAATAATTTGATTAACCTCTATATTTGACATTACTTTTATATAATTCCTTAAATTGTTAAATCAAGTTGGTAATTAAAGTAAATTATTTAAATCACTTAAATTGTTAATTTCTGTTATCGGTTTATAATCTAAGTTATCGAATATATTTTTATTTCTATTTACCCAAACTGCATTAAATCCAAAGTTACCTGCTGCAGACACGTCCCATGAATTAGCACTTAAATAAGCAAATTGATTTTTTTCAATTTGATACTTTTTAATAGGAATACTATAAACATTAGGATGAGGTTTATAAGTTTTTACCTCTTCTACAGACAAAACATCATCAAAAATATTTTCTAAATTATTACTGCTAACTAATTCTTTAAGTAAAGATGGAGTGCCATTTGAAAGAATTGCTAGTTTATATTTTTTTTCTTTGAGTATTTTTAAAGTTTCACTAACTTCAGGAAAAGTTGATAAAACTCTATAAAGATCTAACAGCTCATTTTTCATTAAAGCATTAATCTTAAAAACTTTCATTGATTTATCTAAACTATCTTCTGTAACTTGCCAAAAATCTTCATGTCTATTCATAAGGCTTCTTAGCCATGTATATTCAAGTTGTATTGTTCTCCAATAATTTGCAAAAGGTTCCCATTTATCTCCAATTTTATTTTTGCATTTTTCTGCAGCTGAATTGACATCAAATAAGGTACCATATGCATCAAAAATTATTGCTTTAATATTTTTCATAAATTAACTTAATAAATATGAGTAATATTAGATTATTTTTTCCAGAAAGTTTATCACTTAATTTAAAAGCTAAGCTTGATAAATCTCAATCCCATTATGTTAATAAGGTGATGAGAGTGAAAGTTAATGATACCTTTTCTTTATTTAATGAGAAAGGAGAATGGGAGGCAAAAATTAAAGAAATTTTAAATGGAATAGTAGAATTTAATATTACAAACCAATTAAGACAAAAAGAAAATTCAAGAGAAATCTGGTTAGCTTTTTCTCCAATTAAATCTAATTACTTTAATTTTATGATCCAAAAAGCAACTGAATTAGGCGTAACTAAATTTGTACCAATCATTACAGACCGTACAATTGTTAGAAAAATAAATTATGAAAGGGTTAAAAAAATTATTATAGAAGCATCAGAACAATCTAATCGTCTGGCAGTTCCTGATATTGAAAAAGCTCAAAATTTAAAGTCTTTTTTAGAAAAAAATAATAATAAAGTTAACATGATTTTTGGGGACATAAATACTAAAAATCAAAAACTAGATTCTAAAATAAAAAAAGGAAATAAACCAATTTGTATAATAATTGGACCAGAAGGAGACTTCACAGAAAATGAAAGGAAAGAAATTATTAATTTTAAAAATCTTCAGTCACTTAAAATAAACAATAATATTTTAAGATCAGAAACAGCTGTAATTTCTTCACTTTCTATAATTAATTATTTTTTAAATTTATAAATATTTTTTAATTATTTTAATTGATCTTTTTAAGTCATCTTTATGAGTAATACGATCAACATATTTTCCATTCTTAAGTAATATAATTGGAGAGCTGTGATTAACAGTATATTCTCCGTCTTCTGAAAATATTTTTTGACTAGCTATGCCCCATGATTGTGAAAGTTTAAATATTTTTTTTGGATTTCCAGTAATACCTGTAAATTTACCTTCAAAAGAATTTAAATAATCTTTCATTATTTCAGGAGTGTCTCTTTCAGGATCAATACTAATAAAAAAAACTTTTAAAGATTTATTTTCTTTTTTTAATCTCTCTAAAATAATACTTAGTTTATTTAAAGTCATTGGACACACATCAGGGCAGTGAGTAAATCCAAAAAACAAGGCCGTAGCAGGCCCTTGAAAAGATTTTTCAGTTACTACATTGTTATTAACATCGTTTAATGAAAATTCCGATCCTTTTATTGATGCGACATAATCTTCTTTTTTATCTTGCATTGAAAGGATTATGGGTAACATTATAAATAAAAAAATCCCAAAGCATCCACCTAATATTATTAATGATGTCTTTAATTTCATAATTAAATGTTTATATTCTTATCATATATTTATGTCGAATTTTATTAAGAAACTTTTTGGCACACTAGCAGAAAAACCTTGGGAAAAAGAACAAGCAGCTATTGACACTTATCATTCAGGCAAGACTTTTAATTTATCAATGCAAACTTCAGCAGTTATAGTTATTTTTGGTCTAAGCACAGTGTTATTTAGTTTAATTCTTACTGGTTACCTTTATACAATGCCCCCAGAACAAGATACAAAGTTTTTGTTTAAACCAAATTTATTATGGATTAATACAATTGTTTTATTTTTTGTAACTTATTTTTTCAGCAAAATTACAAAAGATTTAAATAAAAATAACACAACTCAGATTAAAAAAAATTTAATCCTTGTTGGAGGGTTAAGCTATTTATTTTTATTTGGTCAAATCTTTTTTTGGTATCAATTAATGCAAGATGAAAAATTTGTTCATACAAATACATATTTTTCTTCATTTTATATTTTTACAGCATTACATGGTTTGCATCTTTTAGGAGGTTTGTTTTTTTGGGGAAAGGTTTGTTCAAAAACTCTTAAATTAGAACAGAGTGAAATTATAAATCAAAAGAAAAACATATCAGCATTATCTTTATATTGGACATTTTTATTAATTGTATGGTTAATTTTTTTCTCAACTATTTATGTTTTTAACGATGCTTTTATTGCTTGGTGTAAAACAATACTTACATAAAAAGAACTAGAATAGCGCCAACTATAGCAATTAGAACTAATAGTATATTTACTGATTTTAAGTATCTTTTAATTTCTGGTTTTTTCTCATCTTTTGAAAATAATCCTGCTCCGAAAGATATAACGAAATAGAAAAGCAATACCATGACAAGTATGGCTACCAATATTCCAAATTTACCTAGCATATTTCCTGAATATACATGCTAATTTAAGGTTTTTTTAAGACATTTTGTCTCTAGATTATATACATATTTCTTTTATAAGTTTTTCTATGCATGTTGGATTTATCTTTTTGGCAGTCATAGTTGGATCAATATTGTTCCATATTTTTACCCCATGGTATTGGACTGATATAGCGTCAAATTGGGGAGCTATGGATGACACTATTACTTTAACATTTTGGGTTGGAGGAGGAGTTTTTGTAGCGGTCTGTCTTTTTATGGTCTACTGCGTATTTAAATTTTCATACAAAGAAGGACGTAAGGCAGAATATAAACCGGAAGATAAAAAATTAGAAAAAATACTTACATGGGCGACTACTTTAGGAGTGGCAGCACTTTTAGCTCCAGGACTTATTGTTTGGAATCAATATATTAATGTTCCAAAAAATGCAATTAGCATTGATGTTATGGCTTGGCAGTGGGGATGGCAATATAGATTACCTGGCGAAGATGGGAAATTAGGTAGTACTAAAGTAGAAAACATAAATGACAACAATCCTTTTGGAATAATTTTAGAAGACACAAATGGTAGAGATGATGTTTTAATACAAAGTGATGTATTACATTTAAAAAATAATAGGCCCGTAAAAATTTTATTAAGATCAGTTGACGTACTGCACAATTGGTACGTACCTCAATTTAGAGCAAAAATGGATGCCGTTCCAGGCACTATAACTTATTATTGGTTCGAACCTAATAAAATTGGAGAATATGAAGTTTTGTGTGCTGAATATTGTGGAGTTGGACATTATGCTATGAGAGGAAGAGTTTTTGTTAAAAGCGACGAAGATTACAAGAATTGGATCAATGAACAGGAGACTTTTTCAGATTTAATTGCGAGACAAAAAATAATAGAATTTAGTGAGACAAAATTGGCAAAGAAATAATTTAAATGATTAAAAAAAAACATATATAAAAGAAATTTATGTCAGAAGATTTTAACGAAAATAAAACAATACAAGCACAATCCTCAGAAACTATTTCTGGTGGAGAAACAGGAGTTGCACCTGACATTGATTATGTAAGACCTGCAGAATTATCTGATCAGGATTTATATCATGGTCACACCTTTATTACTAAATGGGTTTTTTGTCAGGATGCTAAAGTTATAGGAGTGCAATATTTTCTTTTGGCAACCTTTACAGGTATAATTGGACTCATTCTTTCTTGGCTAATGCGTTTACAGTTGGGTTTCCCAGGAGCAGCTGGCTTCATGACTGCAGAACATTATTATCAGTTTGTTACTATGCATGGAATGATAATGGTAGTTTATTTTTTAACTGCACTCTTTCTTGGAGGATTTGGTAATTATTTAATTCCATTAATGACGGGTGCAAGAGATATGGTTTTTCCTTATGTTAATATGGTAAGTTTTTGGATGTTCTTTGTTGCTGTAGGAGTTTTATTAGCAAGTTTTTTTGTTCCAGGTGGGCCAACAGGATCAGGCTGGACTCTTTATCCTCCCCAGGCAATTTTAGAAGGAACTCCAGGATCAGGTATGGGAATAATTTTAATGTGTGTATCTTTAATTTTATTTGTAGCTGGGTTTACTATGGGTGGACTAAATTATTTAATTACAATTTTACAAGCTCGTACTAGAGGAATGACGTTAATGAGAATGCCTTTAACGGTCTGGGGCATTTTTACGGCAACTGTTTTAGCAATGTTAGCTTTCCCAGCATTATTAGTAAGTGCACTAATGATGACTTTAGATAAAGTGCTTGCAACAAGTTTCTTTATGCCAACAATTTTGAAAGCCGGGGAAGTTTTAGAGTATGGCGGAGGAACTCCTATTCTTTTCCAACATTTGTTTTGGTTTTTTGGTCATCCCGAAGTTTATATTGTTGCTTTGCCTGCCTTTGGAATAGTTTCAGATTTAATCTCAGTTCATTCAAGAAAAAATATTTTTGGATATAGAATGATGGTTTGGGCAATCGTTGTCATAGGAGCTCTAAGCTTTTTTGTTTGGGCACACCATATGTATGTCAGCGGAATGCATCCTTGGTTTGGTTTTTTCTTTGCAACCACAACACTTATCATAGCAGTTCCAACTGCCATGAAGGTCTATAATTGGATTTTAACTCTTTGGAGAGGAAATATTAGAATGAATACTGTAATGCTGTGGTGCCTTGGTTTTATAGTCACTTTTGTAAATGGTGGTATTACTGGAATTTTTTTAGGAAATGTTACTGTTGATGTTCCGTTATCTGATACATATTTTGTTGTTGCTCATTTTCATATGGTCATGGGCATTGCACCTCTAATGGTAATTATGGGAGCGGTCTATCATTGGTTCCCTTTAGTTGCTGGAAGAATGTTAAGTGAAAAATTGGGAAAATGGCATTTTTGGATTACATTTTTAGGAGCATACTCTATTTATTTTCCTATGCATTATTTGGGATTCATTGGAGTGCCAAGAAGATATTTTGAAATGTATGACAGTCCATACATAACTTCGGCAGTCGGAATGAATGAATTTATAAGTACAGCTGCTTTTATAGTTGGTGCTGCACAGTTTATTTTGATTTACAATATAGTTGTAAGTTTAAAAATGGGAAAACCCGCAGGAAAAAATCCTTGGCAAGCAAATTCACTAGAATGGCTTACACCTTCAGTGCCTCCCGAACATGGTAATTGGGGTGATAAACTTCCAGTAGTTTACAGATGGCCTTATGATTTTAGTGTTCCTGGAGCAAAAGAAGATTTTATACCTCAAACAACACCACCAAGTGAAGTTGTTGAAACTGAGGTAGAAAAAACATAAAGAAAAAATATTATGTCGTCTGATCCAAAAATAGAAGGCTACAAATTTAAACCTGGATATAGCGGAATGGCAGCAGACACTGCTTCTGACCAAACTATGTTTAAAGGCGTACACTGGGGTAAGGCAATGATGTGGATTTTTTTGTTAAGTGACACATTTATATTTAGTTGTTTTCTAATTTCATACATGAAAGGTAGAGCATCAACGCCAGTAGAATGGCCAAATCCAAGCGAAGTATTTGCTTTAAACGCATTTGGAGTACCTGTTCCATTACTATTGATTGCCATAATGACATTTGTATTGATTACAAGTAGTGGAACCATGGCGTTAGCAGTTAAGTATGGCTACGAAAGAAATAGAAAAATGTGTGGCTGGTTAATAATAGCTACGGCTTTAGGTGGACTTACTTTTGTTGGAATGCAAGTTTTTGAGTGGTCAAAATTAATTCATGAAGGTGTTAGACCTTGGGAAAATCCTTTTGGAGCAGCGCAATTTGGTTCATTTTTTTTCATGATTACTGGGTTTCATGGAACCCATGTCTCAATTGGTGTAATTTTCTTATTTATTTACGCTTATAAAACTTTTGCGGGCCACTATGATGAAGGAAAAAGAGGATGGTTTACAACAATGAAAGGTGATTATGTAGAAATTGAAATACTTGGTTTATATTGGCACTTTGTAGATTTAGTATGGGTATTTATTTTTGCATTTTTTTATTTGTGGTAAATTAAATAATTATGGATGAGATAAAAAAAGAACAAACAACAACACATAAGATAGGAATATATCTTTGGATATGGGGACTACTATTTGTTTTAAGTTTCTTTTCATACATGGTCGATTGGTATCAATTTCAAGGATTACTTAGATGGTCTTTAATTTTATTTTTTATGTTTTTAAAAGCAGGATTAATTATGGCTTTTTTTATGCATTTATATTGGGAACGTTATGCTCTTGTTAATGTTCTTTTATGGCCAATGACAGCAATCGCATGCTTTGTTGGCTTGATGGTTGCAGAAGGCAAATATACACTCTTTTCAAGACTTTTTTATTTTTTTGTAGGGGGAGGCTAATAAAATATGGATGGTTATACTATACTTGCTGGAGCTTTAATTTTCTTCTTTCTGTTTATTTATTTAACTTGGCTTGGTGTTTCAATTAGAGTTGTAAACCAAGAGGAACAAAAATCAAATATCAAAATTAATCCTTATGACAACTCGCCTTTACATAGAAAATTAATTGATAAAAAAAATAAACAAGTAGGATTTTTTGATTTAGGTAATCATATTCTTATAGTTGGATTTATACTGTTAGTTATATTCATCTCAATAAACGTAGAATAATTTTGCCTGACAATATAATTAAAAAAAAAATCACTCTATTAAATTCAAACGATTACATAAAATCATTATTATTATTAATGAAACCAAGGGTGATGTCTTTGGTTATTTTTACGTGTGCAGTAGGTTTGTTAACTGCCCCAAATACTATTTCTTTATTTGATGCAATAATTGGAATTTTCTTTGTTACAATTGGTGCAGGGGCCGCGGGAGCTCTTAACATGTGGTACGAGGCTGATCTGGATAAGTTAATGACCAGAACTTGTTTAAGACCAATTCCAACTGGAAAAATTAATAGAGAACATGCATTAATATTTGGAATAATATTATCTATACTATCAATTACAGGGTTATATTTTTTTTCAAATCTTATTTCATCAATTCTGTTGTTTGCAACTATTGCTTTTTATGTTTTTGTTTATACGATTTGGTTAAAAAGAAAGACTCCACAAAATATAGTTATTGGAGGTGCTTCAGGAGCTTTACCGCCAGTCATAGGCTGGACTATTGCTACAAACTCTTTAACATTTGAACCAATTACATTTTTCTTAATTATATTTTTTTGGACACCCTCACATTTTTGGGCACTAAGTCTTTATAAAGCTAATGATTACGAAAAAGCAAAAATTCCTATGCTGCCGATAACTAATGGCGTTGAAGAAACGAAAAAAAATATTTTTATTTATTCATTGATAATGTTGCCTATAGTTATAATTCCTTATTATATTGGTTTTGCAGGTGAAATATATTTGATTGTCTCTTTAATGCTTACTTTTTACTATAATTATGTTTGCTACGATCTTCTTAAATTCAAAAAAAATAAATTTGAAATAAAGAAGGCTAAAAAGGTATTTTCTTACTCAATTTTTTACTTATTTTTACTATTTGTTTTATTTTTGATAGACCAGATTATAAGATAAATAATTATATTTATTTTAATAGAAAATGGTAAAAAAAATCCATGAGATATGTAAGCACTAGAGATAATTCAAAAGAATATAATTTTGAAGATGTTTTTATAAAAGGCTTGGCTGATGATGGAGGTCTTTATATACCAAAATTATTAAAAAAATATAACACTGAAGAATTATCAGAGCTTAAAAATTTAAATTATAACGAATTATCTACAGAAATAATAAATCAATTTTCATCAGATTTTATATCAAGAGATGAACTTTTATCTTTAGTTAGTAAATCATATTCAACATTTAGAGAAAAAGAGGTTGTTAAACTTTCAAGCGTTGGAGAACTAAAATTACTAGAATTGTTTCATGGACCAACATTAGCTTTTAAAGATGTTGCAATGCAGTTTATTGGAAATTTGTATGAGTATTATTTAAGTAAAAATAATAAAAAAATAAATATAGTTGTTGCAACTTCTGGAGACACAGGTGCAGCAGCCATTAATGCAATTAAAGGAAAATCCAATTTAAATATTTTTGTTTTGCATCCGAATAATAGAATTTCTTCTGTTCAAAGAAAATTGATGACAACTGTTGATGAAAAAAATGTTTTCAATATTGCAATAGAAGGAAACTTTGATGATTGCCAAAATATTGTAAAACAAATGTTTTCTGACTTAGAATTTTCTAAATCTATAAATATGTCAGGTGTAAATTCAATTAACTGGGTAAGAATTATTGCTCAAACAGTCTATTATTTTTATTCATATTTTAAATTAGATAAAGAAACTATTTCATTTTCAGTTCCAACAGGAAACTTTGGCGATGTCTTTGCAGGTTATCTTTCAAAGAAAATGGGATTACCAATAGATAAACTAATTGTTGCAACAAACGAAAACGATATTTTGCATAGAGCGATTTCAAAAGGAGATTATGTATCAAGAGAAGTAAAAGAAACATTGTCACCTAGTATGGATATTCAATTAGCAAGCAACTTTGAAAGATTAATTTACTATATAAATAATTCCGACTCTGAAAAAACAGCAGAAATTATGAAAAAAGTTAAGCAAAATTCTTATCAAATTGAAAAGAACAATTTAGATATAATTCAAAAGGATTTTTTATCTGAAAGTTGTAATGAACAAGAAACTTTAGAAATTATTAAAAAAAATTTTGAAGAAAATAATATCATATTAGATCCTCATACAGCGGTTGGAGTAGGGGCTGCAAAAAAACTATCTTTTAATGATTGTGTAGTTTTATCAACAGCACACCCATGTAAATTTCCAGAAGCTACAAAAAATGCAATAAATAAGCATGAAAAATTACCCGAGGAACTTCAGCATGTGCTTGATAAAAAAGAAAATTTTCAAGTATTAAAAAATAATAATGATGATGTAAAAAACTTTGTTAAAAGCAAAATCTAAAGGGGCGTTCTGTTGCCAGGTACCCCGATTATAAATTTGCTGATTCTTTAGCTATCAGATCTACTTCATTATTTAATTTATCAGTTGAGTGTGCTTTTACCCAACTCCAACTTATTTCCAATTCATTAGTTAAAAGATCTAACTCTGTCCAAAGTTCTTTATTTTTAACTTTTTGTTTGTTTGCAGTTTTCCATCCATTTTTTTTCCAATTATGGATCCATTCTGTTATTCCTGACTTTACATATTTAGAGTCTGTGAAAATTTGAACTTTAGTGCCTTTTGAAATTTTTTTTAAAGCTTTTATAGGAGCCATAAGCTCCATTTGGTTATTAGTAGTATTTTTTTTACTTCCTTTTATCTTGGTTTTTTTTCCATCTTTAATAATTATTGCAGCCCATCCACCATTACCTGGATTTCCTAAACATGATCCATCAGTATAAATTTTAATCATTTAATTATAATAATTTTTAAAATTGTTAAATTGATTATGCACTTTAAGTTTTTGAATATATTCCCTTGGATTTTTTATTTTAATAACTGCACTTTTGGGAGTATTTAAGTAATCATAAGTTCTAGTTAATAAATATCTAAGAGCCGCTCCTTTACACAAGACATTTAAAGATTTTTTTTCTTTATCAGAAAACTTTCTTATTTTTGAATAACCTTTAATAAGATTTGTTGATTTTTTCTTATTAAATATAAATTTATTATTTTTTTTATCGAAACATAACGCATTGATACAAATAGCAATTTCGTACATTAAAAAATCATTACATGCAAAATAGAAGTCGATATATCCATGAAACTTATTTTTTTTAAAAAAAATATTATCAATAAACAAATCAGCATGAATAATTCCATAAGGTAAATTTTTTGGCCATTTTTTTTTTATCTGTAAAAAACTATTCTTCATTAAACTACTTAAATTTGGGCTTATAATTTTAGATTTATTTCCAATTTTATTTAATAGTTTCGGCCACTCTTTTAAAGATAAAGAATTTTTTCTATAAAGTTTTATTTTCTTTGATGCTCTGTGAAGTTTGGCTATATTTTGTCCGATTTCATAACAATTTTTTGGGTTTAATTTTAACTTATCTTTTCCCTCAACAAATGAAACAATAGAGCCAGTTTTATTTTTAATTTTTATTAAAAAACTTCCTTTTTTATTTCTTTGAGGTTCTGGACAATTAATTTTATATTTACTCAACTTATCCATTAGATTCATGAAGAAAGGTAAATCTTTTTTTTGAACTCTTTTTTCAAAAAGTGTCAGTATGAATTTTTTGTTTTTTGTTTTTAAAAGATAATTAGTATTTTCAATTCCTTTTTTAATACCTTTAAAAAAAATTATTTTTCCCAAATTGAATTTTTTCTCAATGAAAGAAATGTCACCTCTAGAAATTTTGGTGTATATTGCCATTTAATTTAATTTTCCTGGAGTTTTAAATATTACATTTTCTTTAATAATTTCCACTTCTTCAATATTAACTTTGACCTCTTTTTTAATTTTATCAATAAAATTTTTTACCAATACTTCTGGCGCAGATGCTCCAGATGAAATTCCTATAGTAGAACAATTAATAATTTTTTTAATTGGTATTTCGTTTTCTGTGTGAATAAGCTCTGATTGTTTACACCCTGCTTGTTGTGCAACTTCAACTAATCTTAAAGAATTAGAAGAATTTTTACTACCAATTATAAAAAACATTTCACATTCTTTAGCTATTTTTTTTACTGCAGCTTGGCGATTAGTTGTAGCATAACAAATATCTTCTTTTACTGGTTCTTTTATTTCTGGAAATTTATTTTTTAATACTTCAACTATTTTTTTTGTGTCATCTACAGAAAGAGTTGTTTGTGTAATATAAGCAATTTTTTTGTCATTTTTTTTTACGTATTTATCTGCATCTTCAACTCTTTCTATTAAATCGATAGAATTTTTTGGAAGTTGACCCATAGTACCTATTACTTCTGGATGATTGAAGTGGCCAATTAAAAGAATATGATAATTATTTTTATATAATTTTTCCGCTTCCTTATGAACTTTAGATACAAGTGGGCAAGTAGCATCTACATATTCTATGTTAAGTTTTTTTGCTTTTTCAGGTACAGATTTAGGAACACCGTGCGCAGAAAATATTACAGGCCTTGTTTTATCTTGAATTTCATCTAACTTTTCTACAAAAATTGCTCCAATTTTTTTTAAATTATCAACGACATATTTATTGTGAACAATTTCATGTCTAACATAAACAGGTGAGCCAAATTTTATTATACTTTTTTTTACAATTTCAATTGCCCTGTCAACGCCAGCGCAAAAACCTCTAGGAGCCGCAAGTAAAATTTTAATTTCTTTATTTTTCATTTTTCATTTTTTCTAACGATTATTTTAACAATATACTATGTTAAGAAGATATTATGAATTGATCTTTTTTAATGCTATTTTTGTTTCTTCTAAATTTTTTTCAAAAATATTGTCTAATTTTGATTTGTCAATTGAAGAAGTAATAACTTTTTTTACAGAATCTACTGCTATTTTTACCGAAACATTTTTTATTTCTTTAAGAGCTGCTTCTTTCATTTGAAAAATTTTGCTTTCTCCTAAATTTTTTTTAATTTCTGAAGATTTATGAAATTTATCATTCATTTTTATTACTAGCTCCTCAGCTTCTTTTTTTGCTTCCTTCAAAATTTTTTTACTTTCTGTGTTTGCGCTATCGAGTTTATTTTGAGCATTATCTAGCAAAACTTTAGATTCAAATCTTAATTTTTCACTCTCTTCTATTTCATTTTTAATATCTAATATTAATTTATTTAAAGTTTCATTAACTTTTTGAGGTATTTTTAAATAAAGTAGTCCTCCGCAAAATATTATAAAAGATACTGCTACCCAAAATGTTGCATCATATGCCATAGTATTTATCCTTATCTTTAGATAGGTCATTAACTATTGCAGATATACTGCTGTTATTCACCTCAATAGAAGTTAATTGTCGAATTATATCTGTAGAAATTTCAATTGCAATTTTATTAATTTTTTCTGGAGATTTATTTTTTAAATCTTCTATTTCAATTTCTGCTTTTTTTATTTCTTCATTAATTTCTTTATCTAAATTTTCTTTTTTTTGATTAATATCCTTAAGTATTTTTTCACGAGTTTGATTAAAATAATTTTTTGCCTCAATTTTACTATCTTGCACAATTTTATTGTATTCTTTTATTTTATCTTCACTTTCTTCTCGGGATTTCTCTGCTGCCTCAATATTTTCTAATATTTGTGATTTTCTTTTTTCAAGATTGGCACTTATTTTTGGAAGTATGAACTTAGAAAGAACTAAATACAATGTTCCAAATGTTAGCACTAACCAAAAAATTTGAGAAATCCAAAATTCAGGGTTTAATTGAGGCATACCGCTACTTTCAGATGCAAAAGCTTCCTCTAAAAATAGGAAGCTTAAAAAGATCAACTGAAAAATCTTTTTTTTTATCATTTTATTTAAAATGCAAATAAAATAATCAATGCAACTACTAGTCCAAATAGGCCAGTTGCCTCAGCTAAAGCAAATCCTAATAATAAATTAGGAAATTGTTTTTGAGCTGCAGACGGATTTCTCATTGCGCCTGAAAGGTAATTACCAAAAATAATACCAATACCAACACCAGCACCAGCTAATGCAATTGCCGCTAGTCCTGCTCCGATCATTTTTGCCGCTTCTAATTCCATTATGTCCTCCTTGTTTTAATTAATGGTGTAAATTTAATGCATCGTTTAAATAGATGCATGTTAAAATTGCAAAAACATATGCTTGAAGAAAAGCAACTAAAATCTCCAAACCAGTTAAAGCAACTGAAAAACTCAGTGGAAGCCATCCACCAACTATTCCGAGACTTATAACAAAGCCTCCGAAAACTTTCATCATAGTATGACCAGCCATCATGTTTGCAAATAAACGAACAGATAAGCTAATTGGTCTACTTAAATAAGATATAACTTCGATAACAACAATTAGTGGCAATAATAAAACTGGCACTCCACTAGGAACAAATAACTTCAAATACCCAAATCCATGTTTAATAAAACCAATAATTGTAACTCCAATAAAAATAAAAATTGCCAAGACAAAAGTTACAATAATGTGACTAGTAACTGTAAATGTGTAAGGAATCATTCCAAACATATTGCAAAATAGCACAAACATGAAAAGTGAAAAGATAAATGCAAAATATGGTTTTGCTTTTGACCCAGCTGTATCACTTATCATTTTTGAAACAAATGTATAGCTAAGTTCTGCTAGAAGTTGAAGTTTACTAGGAAGTGTTGAATTTTTTTTTGTTCCAAGATTAAAAACAAATAAAATAGCAATTGAACTAATTAACATGAACAAACTAGCATTAGTGAAAGATATATCAATTTCTCCTAATTTAATTTCGGGACCAATTCTATGTACTTCGAATTGGTGCATCGGATTTGTTGCCATAGTTTTTTATTTTTGCATTTTTTTTGCAGATTTGAAGACATTTATAATACCAGCAATCACACCTACGAAAAAAAATATTAGTATTAACCACGGTTTAGTACCAAAGGTTTTGTCTAAAATAAACCCAATAATTGTCCCAACTGCCACATGAGCTACTAATTCAGTGCTCATTTTAAAGGCTGCTCCCAAAGAAGAAGCAGGTTGATTATCTTGGTAAAGTTTTTTCTTTAAAAGCTTTTTTTTTGCAATCTCTAAGCGAGTTTTAAATGTGTCTTTTGACATTGAAATTTTACGCAACCATGCTTTCAGCTTTTTGCAAATCAACAGCAACTAGCTGACTAATTCCTTTTTCTGGCATTGTTACTCCATACAATCTATCCATTTTTGACATAGTCAAAGCATGATGTGTAACAATTATAAAACGTGTGTTAGTAATTTTAGTTAGCTCATCTAATAAAGTACAAAATCTAGTTACATTTGCATCATCTAATGGAGCATCAACTTCGTCAAGCACACAAATTGGAGAAGGATTTGTTAAAAAAACTGCAAATATTAATGATAATGCAGTTAAAGCTTGTTCACCACCTGATAGCAGAGTTATAGATTGTAATCTTTTACCTGGAGGACTTACCAACATTTCTAATCCTGCTTCAAGAGGATCATCCGCATCTATTAATTCTAATTTCGCATTACCGCCATTAAATAATTTTGTATAAACTTCATTAAATTTTCTATTAACTTTTTCAAAAGCTTCTAAAAGTTTCTCCCTTCCCTTTTGATTTAACTCATTAATACTTTCTTTTAATTTTATAATAGCTGCCACTAAATCTTGTCTGTCTTGTCCCATTTTTTTAATTTCTGTTTCGTACTTGCCAGTTTCTTCATCAGCACGAAGATTTACAGATCCTAATTTTTCTCTTTCTCTTTTTTTTTTATCAAGCAACTCTTCTTGTGTGACAGCGTCAGGTAAATTCTCTATTTGATTAAGATTGGAAAATTTAAGAATATTATTTTCATTTAGATTGAGTTCAGTTTCTACTCTTTCTAAAAGATCATCTTTTCGTTTTTTTAATCCTTCAATTGTTGCTCCAGAACTTGCTTTTCTTTCTCTAATTTGAATCGTTTTTTCTTGAGTTTCATTTAATTCAATTCTTAAAGAATTAATTTTTTTATCTATTTCTTCAATTACAACTTCATTTTCATTTTTTTCTTTTTCAGAAATTCGTAAATTTTCAGAGATTTGACCTTTTTTTTCTGCTTGTATCTGAGGCTGTTTTTCAAGTTGATCTAGTTGATTTGATAATACTTTTTTTCTATCAGTTAATTCTATTATCATTTTTTCTGAATTAATTAGTAAATTTCTCCAGCTTTCTATTTCCGTTTCAATTGTAGCAATTCTTTGTTTTCTTTTTATTGACTCATTTTTTATATTCTGATTTTTACTGTAACTATCTGCATATGTTTCAATGATTATTTTGCAGCCATCAAGAATAATTATTGCTTCATCATTTTTTTGAGCACTTATCAATTCTTTTACTTTGTCTATCTCAACCTTTAATTTATTTTTTGCAGCATCTAAATCTTCGTTAGATTTTTTTTCTGTGTCATAGTATTTTGAGTCAGTTTCTATTAGTTCATTTTTTTCTTCTTTTAATCTTTTTTCGTTTGAAGTTGCATCGACTATAATACTTTTTTCTCTGTCAGAATCTTCTTCAATAGTATTTAAAGATTTCTTAATGCTTTCTATTTCAGTCTGAGTTCGTTCATTTTGTTCATCTAAGTTTTTAAGTTCAAGATTTAAACGTTGTAATCTTGATAGATTTTCAATATTTCTTTCCCTTAATGGAGAAACTTTTTCTGTTTCCGCTTTAATTAAGTTTTCAAAGATGTTTATCTGTTTATTAAACCCACTTACTTCATTTTCTGCTTCGTTATTAATTTCATTTTCTAATTTAATTTCATTATCAATATCTTTGAGTCTTAAATAATATAATCCAGCTTCAATTTTTTTAATTTCTTCTGAAATGATTTTATATTTTGCAGCTTCTTCTGCTTGTTTTTGAAGATTTATTAATTGTTTTTCCTGTTGTCTTTTTAGTTCATCAGCTCTCTTAAGGTTATTTTCAGCTGCGTTTAATCTTAACTCTGCCTCATGTCTTCTGACGTGAAGCCCAGCAATTCCTGCCGCTTCCTCTAAAATAGCTCTTCGATCAGTTGGCTTAGCCGTAACCAATGCTCCAATACGACCCTGGCTTATCATTGAAGGTGAATGAGCCCCTGTAGATAAATCAGCAAAAAACATTTGTGCATCTTTTGCTCTTACTTCTTTATGGTTAATATAAAACTTTGAACCTTTATCTTTTTCAATTTTTCTTCGAATTTCCACTTGATCTAGATTTTTATATTGTATCGGACCATCTTTAGTCTCATTATTTATGCTTATTGAAACTTCTGCAATATTTTTAGAAGATTTATTTGAAGTTCCGGAAAATATTACATCTTCCATTCCTGAACCTCTCATACTTTTTGCTGAAGTTTCACCCATAACCCATCTTAAAGATTCTACAATATTAGATTTTCCACAACCGTTAGGACCAACTATTCCCGTTAGACCTTTTTCTATTAGAAAATCAGTCTTTTCCGCAAATGATTTAAAACCATTAAGCTGGATTTTTTTAAACTCCATGAATAAACTTATATCAGTTTTTCAATGGATTTTTTTAAATTTTTATAGTTTAGAGACTTATCAAACTTTTTATTATTGATTATTATCGTAGGAGTAGCATTTACTTTAAATTTTTTAACTCCTTCGATTCGATCATTTAAAACGAAATCTTCAATTTTTTTGTTGTTTGTACATTTTTCAAAGTCAATAACAATATTTTCATCTTTTAAAAGTTTTTTCAAATTTTCATTTGCTGTTTCTACAGTTTCACCGATTGCCCATTTTTTCTGATTTGAAAACAAAAAATTTAATACATCTGATTTTCCATCATTTCTACATTGGGCAATTTTTGAAGCATTTAATGCAGCCATATCTAAAGGAAAATGTCTAAATTCGATTTTAACGAGTCCGGTATCAATAAATTCTTTTTTTAATTGAGGGTAAACATCCTTATGAAAATCTGCACAGTGACCACATGTTAGAGACTCATATGTAATAATAGTTATTTTAGCATCTTTATTGCCCTCATATATTCGCTGGATAGAACTTGAAGTATCAGCAATTATTTGAGTGCTAAAACTTAAAATCAAGATATTTAATGCTAAAAATATTTTTTTCATTTTTTTTTAAATAATTTGCTTAATTCAATTAATGATTTTTTAATTTTGTCATTCTTAATATCAATAATTTTATTCATATATTTGCTATTTGTCGTATTATGTTTAGTTTTAGATTTTTTAACATTAGTTTTACTACCATCAAAGCTTACAAGTTTTAGTTTTTCCACAACTGTATAACCAAAATAACTATTTATTTTGTCTAATATTTGTTTTTTTGAATACTCCATATCCACTTCATGACCTCTTTTCACCATAACAAGCAAATAGCCAGCTCTTAATTTATTAGAATTTTTAAATGATTTTGGGTAGCAAACTTTAAACAAATCATCTCCAACTATATATTTCCAGTTATTTAAAGTTTCTGAAAATATATGGCCTTTTTTTTTGATTATTTTTTTAATATTTTTTGGCAAAGTGTCTTTAAAAGATCTTAAGCCTTGAATGAACCTGTTTCTCTGCTTAGTATTATTTCTATATTGCATATGAATAACTTAATATTAACAAAAAAAATTCTTGATTGGTACGATAATAATAAAAGAATTTTGCCCTGGAGAAAAAAATGTTCTCAAAAGAAAAGAGAATATTTTACTTTAGTAAGTGAATTTATGTTGCAACAAACTCAAGTTTCTACTGTAATTCCATATTTTAAAAACTTTATAAAAAATATTCCCAACCTTAAAATGCTTGCAAAAGTTCAAAATAAAAAATTAATCAAACTTTGGGAAGGTCTTGGATATTATTCTAGAGCAAGAAATTTAAAAAAAACTTCGCAAGTTATTATTAAAAATTTTAAAGGAAAAGTACCTGAAAATTTTGAAGATTTAAAATCATTACCTGGAATTGGTAATTATACTGCAAGTGCAATTTTAGCTATTGCATTTAATAAACCATACATTCCATTGGATGGCAATATAGAAAGAGTTTTAAAAAGATATCTTTATTTAAAAAAGGAAAATGAAATACAAAAAGAAAATCTTATAGAAAAAAAATCTGTATTTGGACTATCTCAACGATCAAGTGATTATGCTCAAGCTCTAATGGAGTTAGGCGCATTAATTTGTAAGCCGAGTAATCCTT
>CACIML010000002.1 GCA_902587735.1 uncultured Pelagibacteraceae bacterium | reverse complement strand
AATTCTTTAATTTCATTAATTTTATTAAGAATTTTGGTTGTTTTATAATCCATTCCATGTCCTGCATGAATTTCAATTCCTAACGAGTTGCCATATCTTGCACAATTTTTAATTTTTTTAAATTCATTAGAAAAATCTTTTTTTAACTTTATTAAATTACTAATTTTTCCAGTATGAAGTTCCACACAATCAGAATTTAATTTCTTAGACAGTTTAATATCTTTAATGTTAGGGTTTATAAATAAACTAGATCTAATTTTAGATTTCTTTAGTTTTAAAAGTATTGTTTTAATTTTATTTCTATTTTTTTTTAAATTTAAACCACCTTCAGTAGTTATTTCTTTTCTCTTTTCTGGCACGATACAAATAAAGTTTGGTTTATTTTTTAAAGCAATTTTAAGCATATTCATATTTGCAGCTATTTCTAAGTTAACTGGTATTTTTTTATTTTTGCAAATTTTAAATAGATCTTTATCTTTTATATGTCTTCTGTCCTCTCTTAAATGAACTGTAATTGAATCAGCTCCTAACTTCATTGCAAATTTTGCAGCTAAGATTGGATCAGGATGGTCTTCATCTCGAGCATTTCTTAATGTAGCAACATGGTCAATATTGACGCCTAATCTTTTCATTTAATAAACCTGCTACCAGGAACACTTATCGGGATAGATTTCATGTTTTTTGGTAAACTATTTTTTTTAAAAGTTGGAACATTAATTTTTAAATGTGAAATTATTTTTTTTTTAATTTTCAAATTTTTTTTAGAGGATCTATTTATGATACAGGCAAATCCTACAACTTTTGCTTGAGACTTGGTTATAAGTTTTGCACATTCAAGACTAGATTTACCAGTGGTGATTACATCTTCTACTATTAATACTTTAGATTTTTTTTTAATTTTAAAACCTCTTCTAAGTTTAAATTTGCCTTTAATTCTTTCGCAAAAAATAGTTTCTTTTTTTAATTGTTTGCCAATTTCGTATCCTATTATAATGCCACCCATTGCCGGTGATAAAATTAGGTCAATATTCTTAAAATTTCTTTTTATTTTTTTAGCTAATGATAAACAAATCTTATTAGCGATATGTGGAAAGCTAAGAAGTTTGGCGCACTGTATATACTTAGAAGAATGAAGACCTGAAGATAAAACAAAATGACCTTCTAATAAAGCATTAGTTTTTTTTAAAATATTTAAAGATTTTTTTTGTGAAAGCATATTTTTTAAATTTACTATCTTTATGTCTAATGATTTTAAACTTTAATTCTTTTTGTTTTAACTCACTAATAAAATTTGTAAAGTTTTTCAAATCATTAATGATTATATTAAAAGTAAAATCGATGTAATCTTTGGTTTTTTCGTTCATTTCAACACTTGATATATTAAGATTGTTTTCTCCTATTAAAGTTGTAACTTCGCCAAGTTTACCTGGAATATCTGGCAATGATATCCATAAGCTTGTATTGTATTGTTTTATTTTGAGTGGGCTGGACTTTTCCCTAGATTGCCAATATCTTCTTATTGCAGCTCTTGCTTTTCCTGTTTTTGTAAGTGGTAACCAATGTAAGGATGGTGAAACTTTTTTTGAATTGACAATTTTAACCATATCACCATTTCTAAGAATAGTTTGTAAATCTTTTTCTATACCATTGATTATGCATCCAGTAGCAGTATCACCAATTTTTGTGTGTACAGCATATGCAAAATCAATTGGAGTAGCGTCTTTTGGTAATTTTATAATTGAACCTTTTGGCGTAAAACAAAAAACGTTTTCTTGAAACATATGAAGTTTAGTATATTCAAAGAAATGTTCTGGGTTTTCATTTCGATCAATAATTTCAACTAAATCCTTTAACCAGTCATACTCTTTCCATGTTAATGAATTAAATTTTTCTGATGATTTGTATTTCCAATGTGATGCAATACCTCTTTCAGCAAACTCATGCATTGGTAAAGTTCTAACTTGAATTTCGATTGGTCTTTTATTGGGTCCAATTATTGATGTATGTAATGATTGATATTTGTTAATTTTTGGTGAAGAAATATAATCTTTAAATTTTCCAGGTATACAATTCCATTTACTATGAAAAATTCCCAATGCTTTGTAACAATCTTCTATATTTTCTACTATAATTCTAAAACCAATAATGTCAGATATTTCTTCTAAGGAAATCCTTTTTTTTTGCAATTTTCTCCAAATTGAAAATGGAGTTTTTTCTCTTCCAATTATTTCTGCACTTAAATTATTTTCATTCAGCACATCACTAAATTGAAAAGATATTGAATTAAAACTATTTTCTTTATCATCTTTAATTTCATCTAATCTTTTTTTTATTAATTCTCTTGCATCATTATTTAAAACTTTGAATGAAAGATCTTCAAGTTCATCACGAATTCTGTTCATACCCATTCTGTCTGCTAATGGTGCATAAATTTCCATAGTTTCTTTTGCTATTCGGTTTTTTTTTTTCACTTCTTTGATTGCATTAATTGTTCTCATATTATGGAGACGATCAGCTAGTTTAACTAATAAAACACGAATATCTTTAGATGTAGCCAATATTAATTTTCTAAAGTTTTCTGCTTTTGAATTTGTTTTAGCTTGATTTTCAAAGACTGAAATTTTTGTTACACCGTCAACCAAGTCAGCAACTTCTTTCCCAAATTCATTTTTAATAGTTTCATATGTTGCGTAAGTATCTTCAATTGTATCGTGCAAAAGACCTGTGGCTATAGTTGCACTATCAAGTTTTAATTCAGTTAAAATGTTAGCAACTGCGATTGGGTGTATAATATATGGTGATCCCTCATCTCTTTTTTGTTTTTCATGAGCTTTAAGCGCAAAATCATAAGCCTTAGACAAAGTATCTGGATTGAGAAACTTATTATAAGATTTTACCTTTTTAATTAAATCGTTAGATTTAAGCATATATAATTATACCATTAAATTAGAGAATTTTAATAGATCTTAAATCTGTAAAGTTACATTTAGATATTAATTCGCTAATATTTTCTCTTGATTTTGGGTGTATCCAATTTTTACAAACATCTAATAATGGAATTAATACAAAATTTCTAGTTTTCATTCTTGGGTGTGGAACAGTTATTTTATGATTATTTATATTGGTAGATAAAGATTTTTTATTATAGTCAATAATATCAATATCACAAGTCCTAGGATAATTTAATGAATTTTTCTTTCTACCTAATTTTTTTTCTATTGATTTAATTAAAGTAAATAAATTTTTTAAATTTAGTTTAGTTTTCGTCTTTATAATAATATTCAAATATTTTGGAAAATTTTTGTTTGGCCATGAGTAAGTTTCGTAATAATTAGAAGATTGAATTATTTGAACATTATTTTTTAATAATAATAATTTGGCTTTTTCAATATTCATAACTTTTGATCCAAGATTAGATCCAAGTGCTAAATACACTATTTTAACTTGATTTTCTGAAGTATCTTGATTTTTCACGATTCCAATCTCTTGTTTTTTTTGTATGACGTTTATCATAATGCTTTTTACCTTTAGCAATAGCTATCTCAATTTTAGCTTTTCCTTTTTTAAAATACATTTTTGTAGGTATTAAAGTAAAGCCATCTTCATTTATACAGCCAATTAATTTTTTTATTTCTTTCCTATTTAATAATAATTTTCGTTCTGAGTAAGGATTGTGGTTAGAATAACTTGCTTGTTTATAAATAGGAATATGTGAATTAATTAAAAAAATTTCACCATTTTTTTCTACCGCATAAGAATCTGCAATATTTATTTTACCAGATCTTACAGATTTTATTTCAGATCCTTTTAATACAATTCCTGCTTCAATCAATTCATTAAAAAAATAATTAAATCCAGCTTTTCTGTTTAAACAAATTATTTTTAAACCACTATAGGTTTTACGTTTCATTAACTAAATTAATTTAGCTGAGCTTAATGTTTTTTTAACTTCGTCCTCAGTTGTTTTTGTGATTTTAACTAACGGCAAACGAACTTCATCATCGCATAAACCTAATAATTTAGCTGCATACTTAACTGGACTTGGATTGCTTTCTATAAACATTGATTTGTGAACTGGTTGTAAAATTTTATCAATTCTTTCAGCCTCTTTATATTCGTTGTTACTTTTTGAAAGTGAAAATTTTTGAAAATCTGAACATAGTTTTGGCGCTATGTTTGCAGTAACGCTTATGGCTCCAACTCCTCCACGTTTATTAAATTCAAAAGCATTATCATCATTTCCTGTAAGCTGTATAAAGTCATTTCCCATTTTTTTTTTTTGTTTATCTACCCTATCTAAAATTCCAGTTGCATCTTTTACTCCAACAATGTTTTTAAGCTCAAATAATCTAGCCATTGTATCTACCGTCATATCAATTACTGATCTTGATGGTATGTTGTAAATAATTATAGGTATTCCACACGAATCATTAATTGCTTTATAATGTTGATAAAGACCTTCTTGCGTTGGTTTGTTATAATAAGGTGTTACTACTAATGCAGCATTTGCTCCTACCTTCTCAGCATGTTTGGTTAAGGAAACTGCTTCGCTCGTTGAATTAGATCCTGTTCCAGCAATTACTGGAATCCTGTCATTGCTTTCTTTAATGCATATTTCAATAACTTGTTGATGTTCTTCATGATTTAATGTTGGAGATTCGCCTGTGGTCCCAGCAGGGACTAAGCCATTTGTTCCACTTTTTAAATGAAAATGTATTATTTTAATATAAGCTTCAACATCTAGCTTATTATCTTTAAATGGTGTTATTAACGCAACATTTGATCCTTTAAACATAAATACTTATAACATAGTTTACAGATTCATTTAGTAAATTTATGTCAAATAAAATATCATTTTTTTTTAATATTATCATAATATTTTTACTATCTTTTGTATGTTCGCATTCAGAAGAATTAAAAATTGTTCCTTTAAAAAAGCCTATTTTAAGCAAAGAAATAATAGAAAAGAAAATAACTCAAAATATTATTAAACCCAAAAAAAAACCTAAAAAAAAAACGTCATCTAAAAAAGAATTGACACCTCAAGAAAAACCTAAAAAAAAGATTGCTAAAAAAGAAAAAACCAAACCTAAAAAAAAGATTCTGGTAGAAAAGACTAGATCAGAGTTAATTTTACCAAAAAAAAAACCTTTATTGGTTGAAAAAAAAACATCAAAAGCAAAAAAAAAATCAAAATATTATAGCAAAAAAGATTTTGCATTAGCAAAAAAAGCTATTACTGAAATGGAGAAAAAAAAATGGTTTAAAGCTTTATCTATCTCCAAAAAAGCCAGAGATAAATCAATATATAGATTTATTCAGTGGAAACATCTTCTAACAAAAGGAAACCAAGCTAGTTTTTATGATTATCAACAATTTATAAATAACAATAAAAATTATCCAAGAATTAACAGATTAAGATATTTAGCTGAGCATAAATTGTCTACAAAAAAAATATCAACTAAAAAAATAATTAAATGGTTTGATGGTCAAGAACCATTAAGTGGTTTTGGTAAATTGATTTTAGGTGAAAGCTTAATTATTGAAGGCAATTCTTCTATGGGTATTAAATTAATAAAAGACGGATGGATAACAGCAAATTTAAGTAGATCTGATATGAAATTTTTTAGAAAAAAATACAAAAAATACCTTCAATCTACTGATTATATTAAAAGAGCAGATTATTTGGCTTGGGAAAATAAATATTGGGATTTAAAAAGAATGCTTAGATATTTACCTGAAGATTATCAGTTACTTTATACAGCAAGACAGTTATTAATGAGTAAATCTTATGGTGTTGATAATGCTATTAAAAAAGTTCCTAATAAGTTTATAAATGATGCGGGATTAAATTATGACCGTCTTAAATGGAGAAGAAAAAGAGGAAGGCTTGAGGGATCATTAGAAATATTACTTAAAATTAAAAACAATAAAGAATATTTAGTAAGGCCTGATAGATGGTGGAAAGAAAGAGCGATTATTTCAAGATCTCTTATATATAAGAAAAAGTATGCATTAGCTTATAAAATAAGTAGCAAACATGCTCTTGAATATGGACCTGAATATGCAGAAGCTGAATGGATGAGTGGTTGGATAGCTTTAAGTTTTTTAAACGATCCAATATTAGCAACTAAACATTTCAGAAATTTTTATAATAATGTTGGATATCCAATTAGTTTATCTCGTGGAGCATACTGGCTTGGTAGATCTTATGAAAAAATGAATAATGATAGAGAATCATATAAATGGTATGAAGAAGCAACAAAATATCTTACTACTTATTATGGTCAATTAGCTCATTTGAAAATTAAACCAAACGAAAAATTTATTTTAAATGAACAAGCTAAAGTTGATGGAAAAATTAGAAAAAAGTTTTATGAAAAAGAGTTAGTTAAAATTATTTTTTTACTAGATGAACTTAATAAGGATAAATATACAAAAAACATTTTAAAACATTTGGCCTCTGAAAATATTTCTAATGGAAGTGAAATTTTAGCTGCAGAATTAGCGACAAATGTTTCAAGATATGACTTTGCTATACAAATAGCAAAATTAGCCTCATATGAAAAAAGATTTCACAATGATTTTAACTATCCAATAATTAGTACACCTAAAATTATAAATGGTCGTAAAATTCCTGAATCAGCATTTATTTTATCAATTATAAGACAAGAAAGTGAGTTTGATTTAAGTGCGCATAGTCATGCTGGTGCAAAAGGATTAATGCAATTGATGCCTTACACTGCTAAGTTAGTTGCTAAACAAGCTAAACTACCATATTCAAAATCTCGTTTAACTAGAGATCCAGAATATAATATTAATTTAGGATCACACTATATAGCTGGATTAATTTTAGAATATGAGGGTGCCTACCCTTTTGCGATTGCCGCTTATAATGCTGGTCCAAAGAGGGTTAGATATTGGAAAAAAATTAATAAAAATCCACAAAAAAAACAAACCAATTATGTTGACTGGATAGAATTAATAAAATTTAAAGAAACTAGAAATTATGTTCAAAGAGTTTTAGAAAACTACAACGTTTATAGATACATTTTAGAAAAAAAACCTATTAAAATGAAAAATTTCTTTAAAAATGATCCACTTTATTAATGGCGGAAAGGGAGGGATTCGAACCCTCGGTACATCTTACGACGCACGACGAGTTAGCAACCCGTTGGTTTAAACCAGCTCACCCACCTTTCCGTTGATAACTGTGTAACTTGAAATCATTGAATATTCAATATTAATCAAGTATTTTCTGGCAAATTATGAAAAACAAATATTCAATATTTTCATTAATAAAAAACGCCTTTACCGATCATGAAAATTGGCAAAGAGCTTGGAGAGATCCGTTGCCAAAAAAAGAATATGATGCTGTAATTGTTGGTGGTGGTGGTCATGGTTTAGCAACAGCTTTTTACTTAGCTAAAAAACACAATATGAAAAATATTGCTGTTGTGGAGAAAAGTTGGATAGGTGGTGGTAATACCGGAAGAAATACAACAATAATAAGATCAAATTATTTGTGGGATGCAAGTGCTGGATTGTACGACCATGCATTAAAAATTTGGGAAGGATTATCTCAAGAGCTTAATTATAATGTAATGTTTAGTCAAAGAGGAGTAATGAATTTAGCTCATAACCTGCAAGATGTAAGAGATTTAAAAAGAAGAACACACGCAAATAGATTAAATGGTATAGATGCAGTTTGGTTAAATACTCAAGAAGTTAAAAAATTTTGCCCAATAATAAATACATCTCCTGATATTAGATACCCAGTTTTAGGAGGAACTTTGCAAAGAAGAGCTGGTACAGCAAGACATGATGCTGTTGCTTGGGGTTATGCTCGTGGAGCTGATGCTATGGGTGTTGATATTATTCAAAATTGTGAAGTTAAAGGAATAAAAAGAAATGGAGATAGTGTCGAGGGTGTAGAAACTACAAAAGGATTTATAAAAACAAAAAAAATTGGAGTTGTTGCCGCAGGACACTCTAGTGTCATTGCTAATATGGCAGATATAAAACTACCTTTAGAAAGCAAACCTTTGCAAGCATTGGTATCAGAGCCGGTTAAACCAATCATAGATACTGTTGTTATGTCAAACGCTGTTCATGCTTACGTTAGTCAATCAGATAAAGGAGAATTGGTTATTGGAGCTGGAACTGATTCTTATGTTTCTTACACTCAAAGAGGAAGTCATGATGTTGTTGAAGGAACTTTAAAAGCAATATTGGAGCTCTACCCTATTTTTAGTAGAATGAAAATGTTAAGACAATGGGGAGGAATAGTGGATATTTGCCCAGATGCTAGTCCAATAATTAGTAAGACTCATATTAAAGGATTATATTTTAATTGTGGTTGGGGTACAGGTGGATTTAAAGCAACACCAGGCTCTGGTGATTTATTTGCACATACTATTGCTAACGATGAGCCTCATAAACTAAATGCTGATTTTAATATTAATAGATTTGTAAGTGGTGATCTTGTTGATGAACATGGAGCAGCTGCTGTAGCGCACTAATGTTTTTAATTAATTGTCCATATTGTGGTGAAAGAGATCAAAGCGAATTTACTGCAGGTGGTGAAGCGCATATTGTTAGACCTAAGCAACCAACAGAATTAAGCGATGATCAATGGGCTGAATTCTTATTTATGAGAAAGAATATTAAGGGCGTTCAACTTGAAAGGTGGAACCATGCTCACGGATGTAGAAAGTGGTTCAATATGGTTAGAGATACATCAAACGATAAAATTCATGCTGTATACAAAATGGGTGAAAAACCTCCTATAAAATAATGAGCAAAAATTTAAGAATAACAAATAACAAGTTTATTGATCAAACATCTAGAATATCTTTTAAGTTTGATGGCAAAACTTTATATGGATTTAAAGGTGATACTTTAGCTTCAGCTTTATTAGCAAACAACATCCACCTAGTAGGAAGAAGTTTTAAATATCATCGCCCAAGAGGAATAATGGCATGTGGTTCTGAAGAACCTAATGCAATTGTACAAGTTGGAAATGATGCTTCAATGACAGAACCAAATACAAGAGCGACTGAAATAGAATTATATGAGGGTTTAGAGGCATCAAGCCAGAATTGTTGGCCAAGTGTTAATTTTGATATAGGTGCCATAAATAATTTTTTCTCTCCACTTATACCGGCAGCTTTCTATTATAAAACGTTTATGTGGCCTGCTAATTTTTGGAAATTATATGAATATTTTATAAGAAAATCTGCAGGACTAGGTAAATCACCTACAGAACCGGACAAAGATATTTACGATCATAGATATTTACACTGTGATGTTTTGGTTGTTGGAGGAGGTGTATCTGGAATAATGGCTGCAAAAACTGCAGCTAAGAATAAGTTAAATACAGTATTAATAGACGATAAAAATATCTTAGGTGGAACTACTCTTTTTCAAAAAAATGAATGTTTTAAAATAAACAATTCTTATTCGAGTGATTGGTTAAAAAAAGAAATTGAAACTTTAAATTCACTTAAAAATTTAACTATAAAAACAAGAACATCATTAGCTGCTTATCATAGTTACAATTATCTTTTAGCTAGAGAAAATTTAACAGATCATTTATGTTTAAATGAAAAAAAGGATAAAATTCGTCAAAGACTTTGGAAAATCAGGGCAAAAAAAGTAGTTATAGCCACGGGTGCTATGGAAAGACCATTAATTTTCAACAATAATGATAGACCTGGCATTATTCTTTCATCTTCTATCAAAAAGTACATAGATTATTATGGAGTTAAATGTGGGCAAAAAGTATCTTTGTTTACAAATAATGACTCAGCTTATGAAACTGCCATCTCTTTAAATAATAACGGTGTAATTGTTAATTCAGTAATTGATATAAGAGACAAAACTAATTCGTTAATAGTTAAACAAGCAGAAAAATTAGGTATTAAAATTCACTGGAAATCATCAGTTGTTAATACAAATGGTTACAAAAAAATCAATTCTATTGAAATTATGAAATTGTCTGACAATGGTACTGCTGTCGTAGGAAAAAAAATAAAAGAAGAATGTGATTGTTTGGCTATTTCAGGCGGTTGGACACCAAGAGTACATTTATTTACTCAGTCTGGTGGTAAACTTAAATTCAGAAATGAAGATAATGTTTTTTTACCAGATAAAACAGACTTAGATCAAATAAGTATCGGATCTTGTAATGGTGATTTTGAACTTGATGAAGTAATAGAAAATTCAGTTAATTTAATAAATAAGTTTCTAAAAGTTAACAATAATGATTATGTAAATTTAGAAATTATTTCCTCAAAAGAAATTGACAAAAAAAATATTTGGCTACTACCATCTGATAAACCTTTGGGAAAAACTAAACCATTTTTAGATTTTCAAAATGATTCAACTGCGAATGATGTAAAATTAGCTTTAAGAGAAGGTTTTAAATCTATTGAGCATGTAAAAAGATACACAACAACGGGTATGGCTACTGATCAAGGGAAGTTATCTAACATGCATGCGCTTGGAATTATAGCTGAAACTGCTGGGGTTAAAATGGGCGAATTAGGAACAACTACATTTAGACCTCCCTACACTCCATTAACTTTTGGAGCAATTGTTGGAAGAAATATTGGAGAATTTTTTGATATTACAAGAAGAACTCCAATGCATGATTGGCATGTAGAAAAAAAAGCCGAATTTGAAAATGTAGGTCAATGGAAGAGAGCTTGGTACTATCCTATAAATAATGAAAACATGAATGAAGCTGTACAAAGAGAAAGTAAAGCTGCAAGAGATAGTGCTGGTATCTTAGATGCTTCTACTCTTGGTAAAATAGATATACAAGGAAGTGACACCTCAGAATTCTTAAATAGAGTTTATACAAATGCATGGTCAAAATTAGAAATAGGAAAATGCAGATATGGACTTATGCTAAATGAAGATGGAATGGTTTACGATGATGGAGTTACAACTAGATTGTCAGAAAATCATTATTTAATGACTACAACAACTGGTGGTGCTGCTAATGTTCTTTCAAAATTAGAAGATTACTTACAAACAGAATGGCCTGAATTAGATGTGTATTTAACTTCAGTTACTGATCACTATGGTACTGTAAGTATTTGCGGACCTAATTCAAAAAAAATTCTTTCAAAAGTAATTCCTGATCTAGATTTATCTGATAAAGAATTTCCACACATGTCTTTCAAAAATGCATTAATCGATAATATAAAATGTAGAGTAATGCGTATTAGTTTTACTGGTGAGCATAGTTATGAAATTAATATTCAATCATCATACGCTAAATCTGTTTGGGAAAAGTGTTTTGATGCAGGGAAAGAATTTAATATTACACCTTACGGAACAGAAACTATGCACTTACTTAGGGCAGAAAAAGGATTTATAATAGCAGGTCAGGATACTGATGGAACCATGACTCCTGTAGATTTACAAATGGACTGGATAATCAGTAAAAAGAAATATGATTTTATTGGAAAAAGATCATTATACAGAAGTGATACAATTAGAGAAGATAGAAAACAGTTAGTAGGATTATTAACTGAAGACCCAAAAGAAATTTTAGAAGAAGGTGCACAAATTGTTGCTGAAACCAATAAGCAACCAATAGAAATGCTTGGCCACGTTACCTCTAGCTATTTTAGCCCAAATTTAAATAAATCAATTGCACTAGCAGTAGTAAAAAATGGTAAAAAATTGAAGGGTCAAAAAATGTTTGTTCCGATGAAAGACAAAACTATTAGTGTAACTATAACAGATACAGTTTTTTTAGATAAAGAAAATAAGAGGTTAAATGCTTAATTTTAATACCCCAATTATGGATACAAAAGAATTTTCCGAAATAAAAATTTCAGAAATTGAGCCTATTCTTAAAATAAACTTGAGAGGCAAAAATAGAGATTTTGTAACTAAAATTGGAAAAGAATTATCCATAATTACTCCTGTAGATCCTAATACATCTTCAAGTAATGAAAAATTAAACCTTCTTTGGCTGAGTCCAGACGAATGGTTGATTTACTCAAATGAAAAGATTGATCTAAATGGTGCAAATTTTTTAGAAGATAAACTTTATAATGAAATATCAAAAGTTAACCTAGGTTCTATTACAAATGTTACTGACCATTGGATAATGATTAATTTAAGCGGTACAAAAATTTTTGAATTGTTATCAGCAGATTGCCCTTTTAATTTTAATAGTTTTAAAAATTCAAAAGGTGCTGTAGTTCAAACATTAGTTAACCATATTGATGTAGTAATTCACAACAAAAATATTAATAATGTAAATTTATTTGTTAGAAGATCCTTTACAAACCATTTATGGTCGTGGCTAAATGATGGAGCATCAAGATTGTAAATGTTTGTTTATATAAAAAGTTACAAAAAGTAATAGACAAATCATAAATATCCAATTAAACATACAATAGCTCCAAAAAAATGCACTAAAAGAACCTCCAATAAATTTTGCAAAATATATTGTTGGTATTGCTAATAAAATGTTTCTAATAATATTTAAAAACATAGAATAGTGAGATTTCTTAATAGCCATAAAAAAACCATTACTTATAAAATAAATTGGATATGCTGGAAATATTAAAGCTGAAATTTTTAAATAAGTAGTTCCGTATCTTATTACATCGGTATTTTTACTAAAAATACTTACAATTTTATCAGCGCTCAAATAAATAATAATTCCAGCAATAACCATAATCGTAAAACCATAAAAAATTGCATAAAAATATGATTGTTTAATTCTTAAAAATTGTTTTGCACCGAAATTTTGAGCTACAATAGAAATTATAGCTGTATTCAAGCCTAATACCGGTAATAAAAGTATTTGCTCAAAACGTGTAGCTGAACCATATCCAGCCGTTGCAAACTCGCCGAATACAGAAATATACCAAAGTATAATTAAATTACCGATTGATATCATGAATAATGCTGCAGA
This sequence comes from uncultured Pelagibacteraceae bacterium, assembly GCA_902587735.1. Lineage (GTDB taxonomy): Bacteria > Pseudomonadota > Alphaproteobacteria > Pelagibacterales > Pelagibacteraceae > Pelagibacter. The sequence continues at coordinate 48,269 of CACIML010000002.1, read as the reverse complement.
AATTGGTGTCGACTGAAAAAACAATCTTGATAAATAATGTAAATTTGGAAAAAAATTTATTAGTAAAATTCCTTTTAATGATGATGATTTTATAATTTTGAAAAGTAGAATTAAAAAAGCAATAATTTGAGATACTATTGTAGCTACACCTATTCCTGTCATTCCCATTGCTGGAATGAAACTATATCCAAATATAAACAATGGATTTAAAAATATATTGAGTAGAAAGCTTAAAATAAGAACGTTTCTAAATGTTTTTGTGTCACCTTCGGCATGTAATAAAGAGTTAAGGGCAACAACTGATATAAATACTATAGATCCTGAAAAAATAACATTTGTATATTGAAGACCTAAATTAACAACTTCTTTACTAGAGCCCATTATTAAAAAAATATCTGAAGCATAATAAAGACCTATAAATGTTATGAATGCAGATAAGATAATTCCAAAAACAATTGTTTGTGCAAAGTAAATTAATACATTTTTTTTATTATTTTCACCTATGCTATTTGCTATAAGTGAAGTACCACCTACAGTTACACCTACACAAGCAGCAATAATAATAAAATAGATAGGAAAAGATTTAGCGAGCGCTGATAATGCTTCAGGAGAAATTTTACCAGCAAAGAAAGTATCAACAATATTGAAAAGCGTTTGGAACAAAGTTCCAACACTAGCAGGTATAGCTATTTTTTTTAAAAGAGGACCAATAGGATCTTTAGTTAAGTTCAAAGTTTTAGACAATTTTTCCTCAATTATATTCTTTTTGGAATATATGCTTTTTTCCAGTTCTTTTCGCAAGGAGTATTTGTTTCTGTCTCATTCTAAATCTATCTTTTTGTGAATTTGTTAAACTATCGTGACAATTTGGACATGAAACACCCTCCTCATACTTTTTAGATTTTTTCTCTTGCTTTGATATTGGTTTTCTACAACCACTACACATTGAAAAACTACCAGGAATCAATCCATGTTTTAACGATACTCTATTATCAAAAACATAGCACTCACCGTTCCATAAACTATTAGTTTTTTTAACTTTTTTTAAATAACTTATTATTCCACCCTTAAGTTGATATACATTTTTAAAACCCTTTTTTTCTAAATAAACACTTGCTTTCTCACATCTTATACCGCCAGTACAAAACATGGCTATATTTTTATTTTTATTTAAATTTTTAAGATAATTAGGAAAATCTCTAAAATTATTTATCTTAGGATTTTTTGCATTTTTAAATGTTCCAACTTTAAATTCAAAAGGTTTTCTGGCATCAATTAAAAAAGTATTTTTATCATTAATTAATTTATTCCAATTTAATGGTTCCACATGATTGTTAAATTTTCTTTTTGAAATTTTAATACCCATAGGTACAACTTCTTTTTTAATTTTAACTTTACCTCTATGAAATACTTGAAATTTACTTTTGGATAAACTTTGTGAGTCAAAATTATTAAATTTAAAAATTCTCTTAATTTTACTTAAAGCTAAATTTAGATTTTTTCTACTCGATGATATAGTTCCATTAATACCTTCACTAGAAAGAATAATTGTTCCTCTAATATTTTTTTTTATAAAAAGAAATTGTAGTAATTTTTTATTTTTTTTTATATTTGAAATATTTTTAAATTTATATAGTCCTGCAATATAAAACATTATAACTTTCGACAAGCTGTAAGGCCATCACCAACTGGAATGATTAAATTTTCAGTTCTTTTATCGCTATTAACAAAAGAATTAAACTCCCTAATATTTGTGGTCAATTTGTCATTTTTTTTTTTATCAATCACTTCTCCATGCCATAAAACATTATCAATTATAATTAAACCGTCTTGATCAATTAAATTTAAAGATTTCTCATAATAAGTTTTATAATTTTCTTTATCAGCATCAATAAATACAAGGTCAAATTTTTCTTTTTTTTTTTTAAAAATTTTTAAACTTTCTAAAGCTGGTCCAATTATTGTTTGAATTTTGCTATCCTGTTTTGCTTTTTTAAAAAAATTTAATGCAACTTTATTCGTTTCTTGATTTTTATCTAAAGCAATCAATTGACCATCTTTTGGTAGAGCTAGTGACATAGATAATGTGCTTAAACCTGTAAATGTTCCAATTTCTAATATTTTTTTAATTTTAGAAATTTTAATTATTAAATGTAAAAAATGACATTGTGAAACTGCTATTTGCATTCTTTTAACTTTTCCCAAACCTTCATTGTATGAAATTATTTCTTTTTGAACTGAATTTAGCTTTAAAGAATGATTGTTAATATATTCTTCTATTTCTTTGTTAATACTAATGTTAGAACTCATTTTACCTGAGTTTTTTTTTTAAAATATCATTTATTAATTGTGGGTTTGCTTTTCCACCAGAAGCTTTCATAGCCTGACCGACAAAAAAAACAAATAGTTTTTTCTTTCCAGATTTATATTCTTGAACTTTATCTGGGTTCTCGTTAATTACTTTATCAATTAATTTTTCTAGTTCTTTTGGATCACTTTGTTGTTTAAGACCTTTTTCTTCAACTATATCAACTGGATTCTTGTCTTCAGTGGCCATTATTTCAAAAACAGATTTAGCAATTTTTCCAGATATAGTTCCATCTTTTATTAAATTAATTAATTTTGATAAATTTTTTGCACTAATAGGACTTTTTGATATTTCTAAATTTTTATCATTTAGCAAAGCAAATAATTCTCCTGTTATCCAGTTTGTTGAAATTTTAACATCGGAATTTTCTATAACTTCTTCAAAATATTTCGAAGTTTCTATATCTGAAACAAGAATATTTGCTTCGTATGCAGATAAATTAAATTTTTCTATAAACCTTTTTTTCTTTTCATCGGGTAATTCTGGGATGCTTTTCTTTATATTGTTTATAAAATCATCAGTAATCTCTAATGGCAATAAGTCTGGGTCAGGAAAATATCTATAGTCATGAGCATCTTCTTTTGATCTCATTGATCTAGTTTCATTTTTTTTTGTATCAAATAACCTTGTTTCTTGATCTATAGATCCACCTTCTTCTATTATATCAACTTGTCTATTTGCTTCATATTCTATGGCCATTTGCATGAATTTAATTGAGTTTACATTTTTAATTTCACATCTTGTTCCAAGTTCTTTTTCACCCTTTTTCCTAACAGATACATTGACATCAGCTCTTAAAGAACCTTCTTGCATATTTCCATCGCAAGTTCCCAAATATCTCATAATTGATCTTAATTTTTTTATATAAGTATTAACCTCGTTTGGCGATCTAAGATCTGGTTTACTAACTATTTCCATTAAAGCTACTCCTGATCTATTTAAATCTACTAATGTATTTTGTGGATCTATATCATGGATGCTTTTTCCTGCATCCTGTTCTAAATGTAATCTTTCAATACCAATAGTTTTTTCTCCTAACGGTAAATCAAGTATGACTGAACCTTCTCCGACAATAGGATTTTTGTACTGAGAAATTTGATAACCTTGCGGAAGATCAGCATAAAAATAATTCTTCCTATCAAAAATTGATCTTTTGTTAATCTTAGCTTTAAGACCTACTCCAGTTTTTACAGCTTGTTTGATACAAAATTCATTAATAACAGGTAACATTCCAGGAAATGCTGCATCAACCAAACTTACTTGAGTGTTTGGTTCTGCACCAAATTTAGTTGAGGAAGTAGAAAAAAGTTTTGAATCTGACAGTACTTGAGCATGCACTTCTAAACCAATTATAACTTCATAATTGTTTTCATTTCTTTTAATTATATAATCAGATATTTTTTGTGACATTACATCCACCAATCATCTATTTTATTTTTAAAATTTATTTCTTCTTCTAAAGAATAAGCAATATTTAAAATATTTTGCTCATCAAAAGCTTTACCAATAATTTGTAAGCCCAAAGGGTAGCCTTTTTCATCATGACCAGCTGGAATTGAAATTGCAGGTAGCCCAGCTAAGTTTATTGGAACAGTGAATATATCATTCAAGTACATAGAAACAGGATCATTTGTTTTTTCACCAATTTTAAATGCAGAGCTTGGTGTGGATGGAGTTAAAATTGCATCAACTTTTTTGTACACTTCATCAAAGTCATTTTTAATCAATCTTCTAACTTTTTGTGCTTTAAGGTAATAAGCATCATAATAACCAGACGACAAAACATATGTGCCTATCATTATTCGTCTTTTAACTTCATTACCAAAACCTTCTGATCTAGTTTTTTCATACATATCAATTAAATTCTTTCCTTTAGATCTAAAACCATATTTTACTCCATCATACCTTGCTAAGTTTGATGACGCTTCAGCCGGCGCAACTATATAATAGGCAGGCAAAGCATAATTGGTGTTTGGTAGAGAAATATCAAGAATCTCAGCTCCTGCTTCTTTTGCAATAGTAATTCCTTTTTGCCAAAGGTCTTCAATTTCTTTAGGCATTCCCTCAACTCTATACTCTTTAGGAATACCAATTTTTTTTCCTTTAATTGATTTGCTTAATTTTTTTAAATAATCGCCACGTTTAAAATTTATTGAAGTCGAGTCATTATTGTCATAAGAACTAATAACACTAAGTAACAAAGAACAATCTTTAACATCTTGTGTCATAGGACCAGCTTGATCTAGAGATGATGCGAAAGCAACTATTCCATATCTTGAGCAGCTACCATAAGTTGGTTTTAAACCAACAATACCAGTAAATGACGCTGGTTGTCGTATTGAACCACCAGTATCAGTACCTATCGTTGCTGGTGTTAATTTTGCTCTTAAAGCGGAAGCTGAACCTCCTGATGATCCACCTGGTACTAATTTCTCACCAACAGGACTTTGCACGTTACCAAAAAAACTAGTTTCATTAGAAGAGCCCATTGCAAATTCATCACAATTAAGTTTTCCTAAAAGAATACCCCCTTCATTCCAAATATTATTTGTTACAGTAGATTCATATGTTGGTATAAAGTTTTCTAATATTTTACTTCCTGCTGTAGTTCTTAAATTTTTTGTACAAAACAAATCTTTAACCGCTATAGGTATACCTGGTAGTTTTTTATTAAAATCAGGTTTACTATCAAAATTATCTGCTTTTTTTAAAGCATTTTTAAAATCATCAGTGATGTATGTATTTAATTTTTTTGATTTTTCAGATCTTTCAACATAGGCCTTTGTAATTTCTTTAGAAGATAAATCTTTTTTTTTAATCTTCTCTACTAAATCTACCAATGTAAAGTCTAAAATATTTGACATTATTCAACTACCTTAGGTACAACAAAAAAGTCCTTGTTCTTATCTGGTGAGTTTTTTAAAATTTGATCTCTTATATTTTTAGATTTTATTTCGTCTTTTCTCAATTGCAGTTTAGCATCAACAACTGACGTTAAAGGTTCAGATTTTGATGTGTCGAGTTGATTTAATTTTTCAATAAACTCAAATATAGAGTTTAAATCATTCTCTAACTTTTTAGCTTTTTCACTATCAACAGAAATTCTTGCTAATTTTGAAATTTTTTTTACTGTTTTAAGATCAATTGTCATATGATATTTAAATTATTGCAAAGTAACACTTAAGTATAAAATATACAATATGATCACAATTGAAGATTTTAAAAAAAAACAAACCTCTAAAACAAGATTAATTGGATTAGATTTAGGTTCTAAAAGAATTGGCGTCTCAATATGTGATGAAAAGCAGTCTATAGCTACTCCTTATAAAACAATTGACAGAGTTAACACAGCTAATTTTATAGATGAATTAAAAGAAATTATTAAAGAGAATAATATTAAAGGAATAGTAATAGGAAATCCAATAAATATGGATGGTTCTTCAGGACCATCTGCTCAATCAGTTAAAGATATTTCAATTAATATATCTAAATCTATTGATTTGCCGGTTTGCCTATGGGATGAAAGACTATCAACAGTTGGGGCTTTTAATTTATCTAGCCAACTTGATGTGAATATTTCTAAAAAAATAAAAAAAATAGATCAAAATGCTGCTGCTTTCATACTCCAAGGAGCTCTAGATTACTTAAAAAATTAATACTTGCGTTATTGAAGGTTAATAGTTATAGAGTTAGTTTTAATGGCAATTAAATCAGATAAAGCTGTTAAAATTTCTCAAAAACACTTGCTGGGTATTCAAAACTTATTAGTTTCGGATATCAACTTCATACTTAACGAGGCTAAACAATTTATTAATCTAAATAAAAGCAAGAGTAAAAAGTTAGATGTTCTAAGAGGAAAAACACAAATCAATTTGTTTTTTGAACCTTCTACAAGAACGCAAAGCTCTTTTGAGTTAGCTGGAAAAAGGTTAGGTGCAGATGTTATGTCAATGAACATAGTAAATTCAGCAATTAAAAAAGGAGAAACATTAATTGATACTGCAATGACATTGAATGCAATGCATCCAGATTTAATTGTTATCAGACATCAAGACTCAGGAGCTTGTAACTTATTATCACAAAAAGTTAATTGTTCTGTAATTAATGCTGGTGATGGAAGACGCGAACATCCAACTCAAGCATTATTGGATGCATTAACAATAATTGAAAAAAAAGAAAAAATTCAAGGTTTAAAAATTGCTATATGTGGTGATATTTTACATTCAAGAGTAGCTAGATCCAACATTTATTTATTAACTATGCTTGGTGCTGAAGTAAATATAATTTCTCCAACAAACTTAATGCCTGAAGACATTGAAAAATTTGGTGTTAATAAATTTTCGGATATGAAAAAAGGATTAAAAGATTGTGACATTGTCATGATGTTAAGATTACAAAATGAAAGAATGACTAGTTCATTTTTATCATCAAATAGAGAGTATTATGAATATTATGGTTTAACTCAAGACAAACTAAGTTGCGCTAAAGACGATGCGTTAATTATGCATCCAGGGCCTATGAACAGGGGTATTGAAATTGATACAAATTTAGCTGACGACATAAATAGAAGTGTAATTAAAGAACAAGTTGAATTAGGTGTGGCTGTAAGAATGGCTTGCCTTAAAATATTTTGTGAAAAATGAAAAAACAATATTTTTTAAATGCTAATATAGTTGATCCTCATAATTCTCTAATTGAAGTTGGTGGATTAATTATCAGTGAAAATGGTACAATTGAGGCAGTAGGAAAAAAAGTCAATAAAAACAATATACCTTCAAGGGAAAAAACAATTGACCTTCAGGGTAAACATATATTCCCAGGATTAATTGATATGCGAGTCTTTGTTGGAGAACCAGGATATGAATATAAGGAAAATTTTAGAACATTAAGTAACGCCGCTTTATCTGGTGGAGTTACTTCTGTAGTTACAATGCCTAATACAGATCCTGTTATTGACAATGTATCTATAGTAGATTTTTTAAAAAGAAGAGGCAGAGATAAATCTAAAATAAATATTTTTCCTACTGCATCGCTAACAAAAAATTTAGAAGGAAATAATATGACTGAGTTTGGTCTTCTTCAAAAAAAAGGAATTGTTGCATTTACAGATGGTATAAAAACCATTCAAAATACTAGATTAATGTCTAGAATTATGAAATCTGCACATGATTTAAACTCTTTAATAATACAACACGCTGAAGATGTAGAATTATCAAAAAATGGAATGATAAATGATGGAATTATTGCAACAAAACTAGGGTTACAAGGAATTCCAGATTTAGCAGAGCTAATTATTATTGAAAGAGACTTAACATTACTAGAAAGTATTAGATGTAGATACCATATTTCACAAATCTCATCTAAAAAATCTGTAGAAATTATTAACGAAAGAAAGAACAAAGTTAAATTTACGTGTGGTGTTTCAATAAATAATTTATCCTTGAATGAAAATGATATAGGAGATTTTAGAACTTTTTTAAAACTCTCCCCTCCACTAAGAACTGAAGATGATAGATTAGCTTTAGTTAACGGTTTAAACAATAATATAATTGATGTTATTGTTTCAGATCATAAGCCTGAGGATGAAGAACAAAAAAGATTAACTTTTGCACAAGCAGCTACAGGCTCTTCTGGTATTGAAACATTATTACCTTTAAGTCTTGAACTTTATCACAATGGTTCTGTTAAATTGGAAAAAATAATTCAAGCTTTGTCTTCTAATCCAGCAAAAATATTAAAAATTGATAAAGGCAATCTTACAATTGGTAATGATGCTGATTTCTGTATTGTTGATATAAATAAACCTTGGATTGTAAAAAAAGAAAAATTAATCTCAAAATCAAAAAATACTTCTATAGAAAATAAAAAACTCCAAGGAAAAATTACAAATACATTTGTAAAAGGTGTTGAGTTATTTAAGCTATAAATATGGAAATTTTAATAATATCTATGCTTTCATATCTTGTTGGGTCAATTCCATTTGGTTTTGTTTTAACAAAATTTTTTTTAAAAAAAGATATTAGAAATATTGGCTCTGGTAATATTGGAGCAACAAATGTATTACGAACTGGTAATAAAACCATTGGATATACAACTTTATTTTTAGATATTATCAAAGCTGTAATCCCTATTATTTATATAAAATTAAATTATACTGATTATATTTTTATTGCTTCTTTATGTATTTTTTTAGGTCACGTTTTTCCCATTTGGCTTAAATTCAATGGAGGAAAAGGTGTAGCTACATATGTTGGAATATTATTTTCAATTAATTTATCTATAGGATTAGTTTTTATAGGAGTTTGGTTTTTAACTTTTTTTATTTCCAAATATTCTTCTTTATCATCACTCTTTGCAAGTTTAAGTATTCCTATTTATTTATTTTTTTTTACTAATCAAAATTTAGTATTTTTTTTAATAATGTTTATTTTAATATTTTATACACATAGAGAAAATATTAAACGCTTGAAAAATAAAGAAGAATCTAAGGCAAAAATTTATTAATTTGACTATCCAAACCTATTAGGTAGTTTGTTAAATATGAATCTCGTCATTGTTGAAAGCCCTGCAAAAGCTAAAACTATTAACAAATATCTTGGTAATAATTATACAGTTTTAGCAAGCTATGGACATATTAGAGACCTTCCTTCAAAAAATGGATCTGTTGATCCAGAACATGATTTTAAAATGGAATGGGAAATAGACAACTTTTCAAAAAAGTATTTAAAAGAAATTACAGAAGCTGCAAAAGACTCCAAAAAAATTATACTTGCTACAGACCCAGATCGAGAAGGTGAAGCTATAGCTTGGCATGTAAAAGAGTATCTTAGTGAAAAAAAACTCTTAAAAGATAAAGAGATTGAGCGAGTAGTTTTTAACGAAATAACAAAAAAAGCTGTAATACAAGGTATCGAAAATCCAAGACAAATTGAACCACTATTAGTTGATGCTTATATGGCAAGACGAGCTTTGGATTACTTAGTAGGTTTTAATATTTCTCCAATTCTATGGACTAAATTGCCTGGATCTAAGTCTGCTGGTAGAGTTCAATCTGTAGCTCTTAAGTTAATTACAGAACGAGAGCATGAAATTGAATCTTTCAAACCTGAAGAATTTTGGACATTGAGTGTAAAGTTTACGAACAAGAAAAATCAATCTATCATTGCTAGCGTCAGTCAACTTGATAATAAAAAAATTGAAAAATTTTCTTTTAAAAACAAAAATGAAATTGACATTGCAATATCTAGTATTAAAAATAAAAAATTCAACATTACGGATATCTCTAGCAAAATAATAAAAAGAAATCCCTCTGGACCTTTTACAACTTCCACTCTTCAACAAGTTTCATCAAGTAGACTTGGATTTGGTGCATCAAGGACAATGCAAATTGCACAAAGACTTTATCAAGGTATTGAAATTGATGGTGAAACTATAGGTTTAATTACCTATATGAGAACTGATGGTACAAATTTATCTGAAGATGCTGTTTCAATATTTAGAGATTATATTAAAAAAGAATTTGGAAATGAATATTTACCTGAAAGTTCATTAAATTATTCTGGAAAAAAAGCAAAAAATGCGCAAGAAGCACACGAAGCAATAAGACCAACAGATATTAAAAGATCTCCACAAAGTGTTAAAAAATTTTTAAGCAGTGATCAAAACAAATTGTATAATTTGATTTGGAGTAGAGCTCTTTCTTCACAAATGGAAACCGCTCAATTTTACAGAAACACAATTACTATTGCCACTGATAGTAATGACACGATATGTAAAGTCAGTGGTTCTGTTTTAAAATTTGACGGTTATTTAAAAGTTTATAACAACCCAAATAAAGATGATGATGAAAGTATATTGCCAGAAATGTCTAATGGACCAGTTAATATTGAATCTTTTTTAGATGAACAGCACTTCACTCAACCTCCACCAAGATATTCTGAGGCAACTTTAGTAAAAAAATTAGAAGAATTAGGCATTGGAAGACCATCTACATATGCTAGCATTATCTCAACTATAGCTAATAGAGGTTATGCAGAAATATTAAATAAAAGGTTTTTTCCTACAGATAGAGGAAAGTTAATTTCAGCTTTTTTAGAGAAGCTATTCTCAAAATATGTAGATTATAATTTTACAGCTGGCTTGGAAGATCAGCTTGATGAAATCACTACTGGAAAAGAAAGCTGGATTAAAGTTTTAGAGCTTTTTTGGAAGGATTTTAATAGCAATGTATCTGAAGTAAAAGAAAAAAGAACTAGGGAGGTTTTAGATTTGCTTAATGATAGTTTGGGAGATTTAATTTTTGATAAAGACAATGAAGGAAATATAGTTAGAAAATGCAAGTTATGTAGTTCAGGAACACTCAGTTTAAAAAACAGTTTTAGAGGTGGTGCTTTTATTGGTTGTTCAAATTATCCTGAATGTAAGTTTACCCGCCCTTTATCTAAAGCAAAAGCTGCTGCACAAGCGCAACTTGCTGAACCTAAATTCATAGGTAAACATGAAAATGGAAACGACATATATTTAAAGAATGGTAGATTTGGTCCTTACCTTCAGTACGAAAAAATTCGTGCTGATATTGAAGTTGAAAAAGATACTAAAAAAAAGAAAAAAACCAAAAAACTAAAATCAGATGTTAATGAACTTTTAAAAAACGTATCTATACCTAAAGGATTAGAAATAAAAAGTATTGATTTAAAAAAGGCTCAATTTTTATGTTCATTACCAAAATCTTTAGGAATAAATCCTGACAATCAAAAAGAAATTACATTAAATACAGGAAGGTTTGGTCCTTACCTTAAATGTGAAAATAAATCTGCACGAATAGAGAATATAGAAGAGATATTTTCAATAGGTTTAAATAGAGCAATAACACTAATAGCTGAAGCTAAGCCTGGTAGAATGTCATCTTCAATAATAAAAGATTTAGGAGAACATCCTGAAGATAAAAAACCTGTAAGAGTTATGAAAGGTCAATACGGACCTTATATTAAATACAAATCACTTAATGCAACAATACCTGAGGAAAAAGATCCTATAGAACTTACAATGGAGGAAGCATTAATATTAATTGAGAAAAGAAAAGAATACGATAAAACTAAGAAATCAAAAAAAAGAAAATCAAAATGAATTATGAAAATAAAATAAAAGAACTAAATATAAAACTTCCTGAAGCAAAAGCGCCAGTAGGAAATTATGTGGCAACAAAAATTTCAGGTAAAATGTTATTTGTATCAGGACAAATCTCTATTGATGAAAATGGTCAACTAATTAAAGGGAAAGTTGGAAAAGATTTAAATACTGAATCTGGTTATAATGCTGCAAAGAGATGTGCATTAGGTATTGTTGCCCAAGTAAAAAAAGCTTGTGATAATGATTTATCAAAAATTAAGTCATGTATAAAATTAACTGGGTTTGTTAACTCAACTGATGACTTTACAGAGCAGCCTAAGGTAATTAATGGTGCATCTGATTTAATAGCTTCAATATTCGGAAATGACGGTATGCATACAAGAGCTGCTGTTAGTACTAACAGTTTACCATTAGGAGTTGCTGTTGAAGTAGACGCTATTTTTGAATTGAGATAAATTATCTTCCTATACCAAAGTATTTAATTTTGTCTTTTTTCATTTTTAAAGATGAGTATATATTTCGCATGTCGTAAATAACAAAATTCTTTTTTTTGATTAATGATTTAAAATTTATGGATTTAAAATCATTCCACTCAGTATGTATTATCACTAAATCAGAATTACGTATTGCTGATTTGATATTTTTAGAAAAAATAACATTTTTAATTTTTTTAAAAAAATTTTTTTCACCCGATGGATCGTAATAATTAATTTTAGCACCCTTTTTAGCTAATGATGGAATCATTATTAAACTTGATGAATCTCTCATATCATCAGTATTAGCTTTAAATGTTACTCCCAAAAAACATATATTTTTATTTTTAATTTTACCTTTTAATATTTCGTTTACTTTATTTAGAAGTAATAAAGTTCTTTTTTTATTTGATTTAATTACAGTTTTAATTAAAGACAAATTTACCTTAAATTTATCAGCTGTAGTAACAATAGATTTTGTGTCTTTTGGAAAACAAGAACCACCATAAGCAGGTCCGGATCTTAAAAAACGACCGCCTATTCTCTTGTCTAAACCCATACCAATTGAAATATCTTCAACATTTATATTAGTTTTTTCACATAAATTAGCAATTTCGTTAATAAAAGTAATTTTGGTTGCTAAAAAAGCATTAGAAGCATACTTGATTAATTCAGAAGCTCTTCTTGTTGTATTAATATATTTAGCTCCCTTGGAAATTAATGGAGAATAAAGATTTTTTAAAATTTTGTTAGTTTTATCATTACTAGTACCAATTACAATTCTGTCTGGATAAATAAAATCCCTAATAGCCTCACCTTCTCTAAGAAATTCAGGATTTGAAACAACTGAAAATAATTTCTTTGATTTGTTTTTGAAAAGTATTTTTTCTATTTGATCGCCTGTAGTAACAGGAACAGTGGATTTAGTGATTACGATTTTAAACTTTGATTTGATATAACTTCTGATTTTTTTTGTAACATTAAAAACTTGTGTCAAATCTGCATCTCTACCATTTTTTTTTGTTGGCGTTCCTACACAAATAAAAATAATATCAGATTTAATAATACAATCTTTTAAGTTGCTGGAAAATCTTAATCTTCCATTTTTTTGGTTTTTTTTAACTAATTCTTCTAAACCAGGTTCATAAATTGGAATAATTCCTTTTTTTAATTTTTCAATTTTGTTTAAATCTTTATCTACACATACGACTTCATTACCTAAATCTGCAAAACATACACCGCTAACTAAACCGACATAACCAGTACCTATCATGCAAAGTTTCATGTTTTTGCAATTTCTAAAGATGATTTAATATATCCATCCATTGTTCCACAGTCTAAATATTTACCAGAAAAACTATGTCCAATAAATTTTTGATTATTTTTTATAAGAGATTGAATGGCATCAGTAATGTGAATTTCGCCATCTTTTCCAGATTTTTGCTTTAAAAGTTTATTAAAAATTATTTTTGGTAATATATATCTGCCGATAACTGCTTTATTTGATGGTGCATTTTTTACAGATGGCTTTTCAACAACATCATTGATAATAAAATTTTGATTATTAATTTTTTTTTTAACATTATAAATTCCCCATCTTGATACATTATTTTTATTAACATTCATGCTAGCCATAACTGAGGATTTGTATTTTTTATGTACAGATATCATTGATTTTGAACAGTTTTTTTTAATTATCAGATCATCTGGTAACAACATAAGAAAATATTTATCTTTAATAAATTTTCTAGTTTTTAAAACTGCGTCTCCAGTTCCGCGAGGATTATTTTGATAAACAAATTTAATCATTTTTTTATATTTTAAAATTTTTCTAAATTCATTTGAAATTCTTTTATCTTTTTTTTTCTTAATAATTTTTTTAAAAAGTTTATCATTATAAAAATAATTTTTAATCATAACTTTTTTTTTTGAAATAATAAAAATGATTTCTTTAATTCCAGCATCTATACATTCATCTATAATGTATTCAATCCCAGGCTTGCCGTTTATAGGTAATAACTCCTTAGCGAAAACACTTGTTAGAGGAAGCAATCTAGTACCTAAACCAGCTAAAGGAATTATTGCTTGTTTAATCATTTAAATGTTTTACTTATAAAGTTTATTTATTACAAATGAAAATTTTAAGAACTAAAAATGACCTAAAAGAGGCAATATGCAAAATTAAGAATTTAGGTTTTGTTCCAACTATGGGATCAATTCATAATGGTCATATTTCTTTAATAAAAAAATCTAAATATAAATGTGATAAAACTTTAGTTAGTATTTATGTAAATCCCAAACAATTTAATAATAAAAAAGATTTTGCAGATTATCCGAGAAACAGAATCAAAGACTTAAATATATTAAAAAAACTTAATGTGAACTTTGTTTTTATGCCTTCAACTAAAGAGATTTTTAGTGAAAAAAGAGTAAAAAAAATTCTTTTACCTAAAAATCAAAAAATTTTATGTGCAAAGTTTAGAAAAGGACATTTCGAAGGAGTTTTAGACATAATGGATCGTTTAATTAAATTAATAAATCCAAGTTATACATTTATGGGTGAAAAAGATTTTCAACAATTATTTCTAGTTAATAAGTTTATAGGAAAAAAATATAAAAATATTATAATTCCTTGTAAAACTGTTAGAAATAAGAATTTTTTAGCTTTATCATCTAGAAACTTTTTGTTATCAAAAAAAGATCTTAAACAAGCTGGTCAAATATCTAAATATCTATTTAAACTTAAATTTTCTTTAAAAAAAAATAATAAATTTAATAATTATCTTTTTAATAAAAAAAAAGAATTACAGAAAAAATTTAATATTAAAATAGATTATCTGGAAATCAGAAATGAAAAAAATTTAACTACACTAACAAAAAATAAGAAAATTAGATTATTTGTAGCTTATTATATTAATAAGGTCAGACTTATTGATAACTTTTAATTATCCATAAAAAAAATATGCTCCAATTCCTAAAAAAGATAAAAATCCTATTACATCAGTTATTGTTGTTACAAACACACTTGACGCTACCGCTGGATCTATATTGAGTTTTTTAAGTGTTATTGGCACTAAAATTCCAAATAAACCAGCTACAATCATATTTAATACCATTGAAATTGATATTATTAATGAAAGCGTTGTGTCATTAAACCAAAATTGAACTATGATTGCACTAATAATAGCAAAAATAATACCGTTCAATATTCCGATTGAAAATTCTTTTAATACGTTCTGAGAAAAATTATTTTTGGTTAGTTCATTTGTGGCTAATGTTCTGATGGTTACAGCGAGCGTTTGCATCCCAGCATTTCCCCCCATCGATGCAACTATTGGCATAAGAACAGCTAAAGCAACAACTTTTTCTATATCTTCTTGAAAAAATCCTATAACTATTGAAGCGATTACAGCAGTAAACAAATTTAATAATAGCCACGTAAACCTTCTTTTAGTTTTTTTAAAAACACCATCTGTAATTTCTTCATCACCAACTCCAGCAAGCCTAAGTGCATCTTCTTCAGCTTCCTCTTTTAAAACTGTAAGAACATCATCACTTGTAATCATTCCTACTAATTTATTATTTTTATCAACAACACATGCAGAATTTAAATTATAATTTTCAAATAAGTGACCGACTTCTTCTTTATCCATTTCTACAGGTATGGAAAGTTGTGTTTCAGACATTATGGAAATCATTTTAGTTTCTCTTGGTGTTCTTAAAACTTTTGAAGATGGAACCGTTCCTATAGGTTTAAACTCATTGTCTACTATAAATATTTCTAAAAATTGCTCTGGTAAATCTTTGTTCTCTCTTAAATAGTCTATTGTTTGGCCTACTGACCAATTACTTGGTATTGCAGTAAATTCTCTCTGCATAATTCTTGCAGCAGAATCTTCTGGATAACTTAAGCTTTCTAGCAATGCAAAGCGATCTTTTGGTGGCAATGACCCTAATATTGCATTTTTGTTTTTTTCTTCAATATTTTCTAAAATTTTAATTGCATCATCAGATTCTAAATTTTTTAATATAGTAACAATTGTTTCTGACGAAAGATATTTTATAATTTCTGATTGGATAGATTCATTTAACTCTACAAATACTCCAGGATCAATTTTAAAATTATTTAGTTTGATTAGTTTTTCACGATCATTTTCATTTAAATGTTCTATAATATCTGCTGCATCTGCAGGGTGCATTTCTTTAAATGAATTAGTAATAAATAATGCATCGTTACTTGCTATTTTACTTGTAACAACATTTATATACTCTTTATTAAATTCAAAATTTACCTTTTTATCTTTTATTTTTTTTACTAAAGACATAAATTTTCCTATAATCTAATAGGGCACTATTAATACATAATTCATATAATACAATTTATTAATGAAAATTGAGATTAAAAAATCAACAAAACCTATAGAATATAAAGAAGCCGTTGATTTTCTTGAAAAAAGGCTCATACAAGTTAATGAAAAAAAATTAAATGAGCTTATTTGGATATTAGAACATCCCAATACATACACTGCTGGGACTAGTTATAATGAAAATGACATTTTAGATAAATCAATTAAAGTTATTAAAACTAATCGTGGTGGAAAAATTACATACCATGGTCCTGGGCAAACTATTTGCTATTTTGTTATTGATCTAAATAAAAAACAAAAGGATATAAGAAAATTTACAAAAATTATAGAAAAAACAATCATAGAAACTTTAAATGAATACAAAATAAATTCATTTAATGACTCTGGAAATATTGGAATATGGGTTAATCATGAAAAAAAAATCAAAAAAATTGCTGCTATAGGTATTAGAATTAAAAAATGGATTGCCTATCATGGTTTTTCAATAAATGTTAATAATGATTTAGAAAATTATAATAAAATTATTCCCTGTGGAATTAAAGATAAAGGTGTTATAAATCTTAAATTAGTCAAAAATCAAAACTATGATGAATTAAGTAATAAAATTATAAAAAATTTTATTAAGAATTTGGAAATCTAAGTCTTTTTATTATTAACAATTTTTTAAAATAATCAGGCAACAATGCTGTGTAAGTATATTTTTTTTTATTAATCATAAATTTTATTTGATATGAATGTAACATTAAATTTTTACTAGTAGCTTTTTGATTACTTTTAAGATTATATTTTTTATCGCCATATATTGGATTTCCCACAGCATATAACTGTTTTCTCAACTGATGTTTACGTCCAGTTATTGGCTTCATTTCAACTAAGGTACAAATAGAATTTTTATCTAAAACTTTATAAATAGTTTTAGATTTTTCTACGATTTTTTTATCTTTTTCGTATCGAACTAAATCATTTTTCCATTCACCTGAGTTATTTGTTAATTCGCCATGACATATACCAAGATAAGTTTTATAAACTTTTCTTAATCTAAATAGAGATGTAAGTAATTGAGCTGATTTATGATGTTTGGCCATTATAAAAACACCAGATGTATCTTTGTCTAATCTATGTACAGAAAATGGCTTTGTGTTTTGAAAAATTTTACTTTTAGCAAATATATCTACTAAATTTTTTTTTGATTTAGTTCCACCTTGTACTGAAATTCCTGCTTTTTTATTTAAAACAATAAAATCTTCATTATCATCAATTATAAGATCTTCATTTGATTTTATTACATCTTTAGATGGGTGGAATTTATTTTTTTTATGTTTAATAGATTCTTTAAAGTTAAAATTAAATAAATTTATCTGATCATTCTTTTTAATTTTATAAGAGCTTTTAATTTTTTTATTATTTAATTTAATTTTTCCATTTCTTAAATTTTTTTCGATAAATCCTTGTGGTAAATTTCCAATATTATTTCTTATCCATCTATCTAAACGCATGTTCTCAGACGTTTCGTCAACGTTATAAGTCTTTTTCATGATGTATTATTGTAATATATTAAATTACACTGTTGGTAATTTTTTTGATTCTTTTTGATCTTTTGCTGTTTCTTTTTGATCTTTAATAGTTTCTTTTTTCTTTTTATCTAACCTTTTCGCTTGAACATCCCGATCTACAAATTCAATAACGGCCATAGGTGCATTGTCCCCATATCTAAAGCCAGCTTTAATAATCCTTGTGTAACCACCATTCCTTTTTTCATATCTCTTTGATAAAGTTTTTTTAACTTTACTTGTTGATTTTTTGTCTTGTAATTTTGACATTAATATCTTTGTTGTTTGCAAAGTTTCTTTCTTTCCCAATGTAATGATTTTATCAGCTTGGGGTTTTAAAAACTTTGCTTTAGGTAATGTTGTAGTAATCTGCTCATATTTAATAAGAGAATTTAGCATATTTTTTAACAATGCTTTTCTGTGTTCAGAAGTTCTATTCAACTTCTTATTTGTTATCGCGTGTCTCATTATTATATTGCTTCCTCAAGTTTTTTAGACATTTCGGCTATATTGTCTGGTGGCCAGTTAGGAATTTCCATTCCTAAATATAAAGACATACTAGTCAACACTTCTTTAATTTCGTTTAGTGATTTTCTACCAAAGTTTGGGGTTCGTAACATTTCACCTTCAGATTTTTGAACAAGGTCACCAATGTAAATGATATTATCATTTTTTAAGCAATTCATAGATCTAACCGACAATTCTAATTCGTCTACTTTTCTTAATAAGTTTTTGTTAAATTCAGGTTCACTAGGTTGTTCTCGAGTTGGAATTTCTTCTGGTTCATCAAAGTTAACAAACATATTAAGTTGGTCTTGGAATATTTTTGCAGCATATGCAACTGCATCTTCAGCTGATATTGAGCCATTTGTTTGAACTTCCATAGTTAATTTATCATAATCAAGAGCCTTTCCTTCTCTAGCAGTACTAACTGAATATGATACTTTTTTAACTGGACTAAATAATGAATCTACTGGTATTAATCCCAAAGGCGGTTCTTCAGGTTTATTCATTATTGAAGGCACATATCCTTTTCCTGTTCCAACAGTCATTTCCATATGAAAATTAGTATTTTCATCTAAATTACAAATTACTAAATCTTCATTTAAAATCTCTATATCAGAAGTTAAAGTAATATCAGATGCTTTAATTATTCCTGGGCCTTTTGCATCCAAAATTAGTTTTTTAACACCTTCAGAGGAACTTTTTAATGCAAGAGATTTAACATTTAAGATAATGTCTGTTACGTCTTCTCTAACGCCTTTTATTGATGTAAATTCATGTAGAACACCATCTATTTGAACTGCTGTTACAGCAGCTCCTCTAATTGATGATAATAAAATTCTTCTTAGTGAATTTCCTAATGTTAATCCATAACCTTTTTCTAAAGGTTCGGCTATAACTTTTGCATATGTTTTGTCATCACTTAATTGAATGTCTAACTTGGATGGTTTAATTAATGATTTCCAATTTTTTACATTTACATTTAAATTTTCCATTTATACTCTCCTTTTTTTTGGCGGCCTAGACCCATTATGTGGCATTGGCGTTGTATCTTTGATTGAAATAATTTTAAAACCTCTTGCTTGTAAAGCCCTAAGAGCAGTTTCTCTTCCTGAACCAGGCCCTTTTACTTCTACTGACAAAACTTTCATACCAAACTCAAGAGCTTTAGAAGCAGCAGAGTCAGCAGCAACTTGAGCTGCATATGGAGTGGATTTTCTTGATCCTTTAAAACCTTTTTGACCAGATGATGCCCAAGATATAACATTTCCGCTAGTGTCTGCTATAGAAATAATCGTATTGTTAAAAGTTGATTGAACATATGCAATACCATTCAATATAGTTTTTTTAACTTTTTTCTTTTTTGAATATGAGCTTTTTTTAATATTTTTTACAATCTTTTCTTGATCTTGTGTTTTGCTTTCTTTTTTTTCAACTTTGGTCATTTTTATTTTTTAAGTGGGGTTAGTTTTTTACCTGCAATAGCTATAGCCTTACCTTTTCTAGTCCTAGCATTGCACCTTGTTCTCTGACCTCGTACTGGTAATTTTTTTTTATGTCTTGAGCCACGATATGAAGCAAGATCAATTAATCTCTTAATGCTCAATGAATATTCCCTTCTAAGATCTCCTTCAACTTTAAAATTTTGATCAATATACTCTCGTATCTTTAAAATTTGATCATCTGTTAGTTCGTTTACTCTTTTTGAATTTGATATTTCTAAAGCTGTACATATTTGTTTTGAGAATTTGTCACCAATGCCATAAATATAAGTAAGTCCAATTTTAACAAGTTTATTTTGTGGGATATTTACACCTGCTATACGAGCCATATTATTTGAGAATAAATTTAGCCTTTTATATAAGAAGATCTTTTAAAGTCAACGCCTTAAAAATTGAGAAAAACCTCTATTTTAGTAGTTATTTGCTCAATTTTAAGATTGCCGTCTATCTCATAAAAATTTGGATTTTTAGAATAGAAATCTAAGACAGGTTTAGTTGTTTCCATGTAAGCATCATACCTTTTAAGAATGGTATTTAAGTCATCATCTGATCTTTTTTCTAAAACTTTTCTTTTTTCAATTCTTTTTATTATTGTATCTTTATTTACATTAAGAAAAAAAATAAAATCTATTTTTTGATTTGAGGTATTTAACAATAAATCTAAATTTTTAGCCTGACTTAATGATCTAGGATATCCATCAAATATTAATTTGTTTTTTTTTTGAGGATCAAATATTATATTTTTTATAAGGTTATTAACTATTTCATCATTTACAAATCTACCATCATTCATATCATTAATTATTTTTTTCCCAATTTCTGAATTTTTTTGAATTTCATCTCTTAAGATATCACCGGTTGATATTTGAAAACCATTTAGTTTATTCACCAAATATTTAGCCTGAGTGCCTTTTCCAGCACCAGGAGGTCCAAATAAAATTAAATTCACTTTTTGTTATCTACCAAATTTAGTTTTTTTAATTAATTGTTCATATTGAGAACTCATCAATCTGGTTTGAACTTGTGTGACAGTATCTATAGCTACTACAACAACAATCAATACAGATGCTCCTCCAAGATAAAATGGAATTGGATAATTTGCTATTAAAAATTCTGGCATTAAACATACCAATGTTAAATAAAGAGCTCCAATAGTTGTCAGTTTGGTTAAGATATTATCTATATATAAAGCTGTGCTTTCTCCTGGTCTTATCCCAGGAATAAAGCCTCCATATTTTCTTAAATTTTCTGCAGTTTCATTTGGGTTAAATGTAATTGATGTGTAAAAAAAAGTAAAAAATATAATACCAGATGCATACAAAATCATATAAAGAGGTTGCCCCTGAGAAAAGTATGAAGTTATATTTAGAAAAGACTCGTTGCTAGAAAAATTAAAATTAGAAAAAGTTATTGGAAGCAATAACAATGCTGAAGCAAAAATTGCAGGAATTACGCCAGCATTATTAACTTTTAATGGTAAATGAGAAGAGTCTCCACCATAAATTTTGTTACCCATTTGTCTTTTAGGATAATTAATAAGTATTTTTCTTAAAGCTCTTTCCATAAAAACAATAAAGATAATTGTTAATATCAATAGTAAAAAAATACCTACAATCATTAATGTTGAAATTGCACCTGTTCTACCAAGCTCAAATGTTGTAACCAAAGCTCTTGGTATTTCTGCAACAATACCCGAAAAAATAATTAAAGAAATTCCATTACCAATTCCTCTCTGTGTTATCTGTTCACCTAGCCACATTAAAAAAATAGTACCAGCAACTATAGTTGTCACAGTAGTTATTTTAAAATATACACCTGGGTTGATAACTAAATTTGCTGACGACTCAAGTCCAACTGACAATCCATATCCTTGAACTAAAGCCAATAACACTGTTCCATATCTTGTAATTTGAGATATTTTTCTTCTTCCTGTTTCACCTTGGCTTTTTAGGTTTTTAAAATAATCAGATACACCAGTTAACAATTGAACAATAATAGATGAAGAAATGTACGGCATTATTCCTAAAGCAAAAATGGCCATACGGCTAACAGCACCTCCAGCAAAAACATTAAACATTCCTAATAACCCTTTTTGGTTACCAGCCATAAGTATTTGTAATTGTTCAGGATCAATGCCTGGTAAAGGAACAAATGTTCCTAGTCTATACACAGCTAGAATGAATACCGTAAATAATATTCTATTTTTTAAATCGTTAGATTGTGGTGTTACACTCATATTTAGTCATTATTTTTTTTAATTAATATTGACCCACCAATTTTTTCCAATTTATCTTTTGCTGATTTTGAAATTAAATCTGCTTCAATATTAATTTTGACTTTAATTTCTCCATTTCCTAAAATTTTAAGTATTTGAGAATTTTTATTAATGATTTTTAATTTCTTTAACAAGTTCGCATTGATTGTATCACTGGATTTTATAGTTTTATTTTCAATATAAGTTTGAATTTTTTCTAGGTTAATTTTTGCAACTTTTTTTTTATTTATTGCATTAAATCCTCTTTTCGGTAATCTTCTAAATAATGGCATTTGACCACCTTCAAAACTTTTAATTGCAACACCAGATCTAGATTTTTGGCCTTTAATTCCTCTTCCTGAAGTTTTGCCTTTTCCTGAGCCTATGCCTCTTCCAACTCTGATTTTTTTTTTAATTACTTTTTCTGTAGAGTTAAGTGTAATCATTATCCTCTTTTCTCAATGATTTCAGAAATTTTTTTATTTCTTATTATAGATATTTGTTTAGGTGAGTTTTGTTTAGATAAAGCTTTCATTGTAGCTCTTATAACGTTATGTGGATTTGCAGTACCAACTGATTTAGCTACAATATCTTTAACACCTAATACTTCACATACTGCTCTTACAGGACCTCCTGCGATTATTCCTGTTCCTTTTGGAGCAGATCTTAATTTAATTTTTCCAGCACCATCTTTTCCAATAACATCATGATGTATAGTTCTGCCTTCTTTCAATGGTACTTGTTGTAACTTTCTTCTTGCCATTTCATTTGCTTTTTTAATTGCATCAGGAACTTGTTTTGCTTTAGCATGAGCAATTCCAATTTTTCCATTTTGATTTCCTACAACAACTAATGCTGAAAAACCAAATCTTCGACCACCTTTAACAACTTTTGTTATTCTGTTAATGTGTACAAGTTTTTCTAAAATATCATCTTTTTTATTTTCAATCATTTACAGTTCCATTCCATTTTTTCGTAAAGTTTCCGCTAAAACTTTTACTCTTCCATGATATTTATAAATACCACGATCAAAATAAATTTTAGTAATTTTTTTTTCTTGTGCTGCTTTAGCAAGTTTTTCAGCAACAATTTTTGATAATTCAGTTTTATTTTTTTTGTTCATATTTTTAATATCTTTTTCAATTGATGAAACTGATAATAGGGTTACTTTGTTAATATCATCTATAATTTGTGCAGAAATATTTTTTGTTGAACGAAAAACACTTAATCTAAATCTATCAAATTTAGCAGATTTCTTTAATTTTTTTCTCACTCTAAGCTTTTTTCTCACTGAAGTGGTTAGTTTCATTATTTTTTCTTTCCTTCTTTTCTTATTATGTATTGACCTTTTTCTCTAATACCTTTTCCTTTAAATGGTTCTGGTGGTCTTAGGGATTTAATTTGTGAAACAACCATTCCAACTTGCTGTTTATCAAAGCCACTAATTTTAATAATTGTTTGTTTTTCTACTGACATTTTAATTCCTTCTGGAATGTCAACATTGATATCATGACTAAAACCTAATTGTAAATTTAACTGTTTACCTTTTGTTGCAGCTCTAAATCCAACTCCTACAAGCTCAAGTGTTTTTTCATACCCAACATTTGTTCCAATAATTGCACCATTCACAAGACTTCTATTCATTCCCCATAATCTTTTTGTATCTTTATTTATTTTTTTTGGTTTTATTGTGATTTCTTTACCATCGTTTATATTTAAATCGAAAATATCCAAATCTATATTTAAAGATTTTTTTCCTAGTGGTCCTTCTACATTAAGAACATTGCCGCTTAGAGCAACTTTTACTTTTTCTGGAATAGATATATTTATTTTACCAATTTTAGACATTAAAATACCTTACAAATTATTTCACCACCAACTTTTTGTTTTCTAGCATCTACATCTGTCATCACTCCTTTTGGTGTAGATATGATTGCAATTCCTAATCCATTATTAATTTTAGGCAAACTTTCAGCTCTTGAAAAAATTCTTCGACCTGGTTTTGAAATTCTTTCAATTGTTCCAATTACAGGATTTCCTGAATGATATTTTAAGTTAATTGATAATATTGATTTATTATTTTCCAAATTGACTTTAAAATCTATAATAAACCCTTCACTTTTTAAAATTTCAGCAATTTTTTTTTTAAAATTTGATGATGGTAAATCAACTTTTTTGTGATTACGCATTTGGGCGTTTTTTATTCTTGCTATCATATCTCCAATTGGATCTGTTAAACTCATATTTTCCTTTCTACCAGCTTGATTTTACCATTCCAGGTATTTTACCTTGTAGGCCTAGTTGTCTTAAAGCTATCCTTGATATTTTTAATTTTCTATAAACTCCATGTGGTCTACCTGTTATTTGACATCTATTTCTTACTCTGATTTTAGCAGAATTTCTTGGTAATTTAGATAATTTTTGTTGAGCCTTAAATCTTTCTTCAAGAGTCAAATTTTTATTCATGACAATTTTTTTTAAATCTTTTCTTTTTTTAAAAAATTTATTAGAAAGTTTAAGTCTTTTATTATTTTTATTTATTGAGCTCTTTTTTGCCATATTAGTTATCTCCTTTTTTAACAAATGGAAAATTTAGTTTACTTAATAATTCAAAACTATGGTTTTTATCTAAAGAAGATATTACGATGGTAATATCTAAACCTCTTATTTTATCAACTCGATCAAAATTAACTTCTGGAAATATTATATGCTCTTTAATTCCAAAAGTATAATTACCAAATTTATCAAAACCTTTTGTCGAAAGACCTCTAAAATCTTTTATTCTTGGTAAAGCAATATTTACAAGTCTATCAATAAATTCGTACATTTTATTTTTTCTTAGTGTTACTTTTAATCCTGCGCTAGTATTTTTTCTTGTTTTAAAATTAGATATAGATTTTTTAAATTTAGTTATCACAGGTTTTTGACCAGTTATATTAGCCAAATCATCAGAGCAAGATTTTATAATTTTTGAATCATTGCCATCAATACCTAGTCCCATGTTTAAAACTACTTTTTGTAATTTAGGACCCATATATATATTTTTAAAACCAAACTTTTCTTTAAGGCTTGGTTGTATTTCTTTAAAAAATATCTCTTTTAATCTTGGCGTCATTTTTTGATTTCACCTTTTTTTACTTTTTTATTATCTGCGATAATTGAAAGATTTGAAATATGTATAAAATTTTCTTTATCAAATATTCCACCTTTTTTTTCTTTTGTTGTTTTAGTATGTTTTTTAACAATGTTAATTCCCTTAACTTTAGCTCTATTGTTTGGTCTATCTATTTCTATTACTTCACCATCTTTATTTTTATCCTTGCCTGCCAAAATCTTTACTTTAAGTCCTTTTTTAATCATTACTATATTACCTCAGGTGCTAAAGAAATTATTTTCATTTGACCTCTATTTCTTAGTTCTCTTGTTACCGGTCCGAATATTCTTGTTCCGACAGGTTCGCCTTTGTCATCAATTAGTACGGCTGCATTATTGTCAAATCGTACTTTAGATCCATCATTTCTGTGTATCCCTTTTTTTACTCTCACAACTACAGCCTTATATACTGACCCTTTTTTAACTTTTCCTTTAGGTATAGCTTCCTTTACTGCAATTACTATTGTGTCACCGATGCTAGCATATCGTCTTTTAGATCCGCCAAGAACCTTTATACATTCAATTTTTTTTGCTCCAGTATTATCTGCAACTAGTAATTCGGTTTGAACTTGTATCATTATTTTTTTTCCATAACTTGAAATTTTTTATTTTTTGAAAATGGTTTAGATTCAACAATAGAAACTCTATCACCATTTTTAAATTTATTATTTTCATCATGCGCATTATATTTTTTTTTTACTTTAAGAACTTTTTTAAGTACTGGGTGACGATATTTTCTTTCAACTAAAACTGTTACAGTTTTATTTGGTTTGTCGCTCACTATTATTCCTGTTAAAATTTTTTTAGGCACTTAGTTTTCCTTTCACTAATGTTTTTAATCTTGCAATTGTTTTTTTCGTTTCATTAATTTTTGATGGATTTGTGATTTGAGAGTTAACTTTTTGAAATCTAAAATTAAACAAATCCTTCTTTAATTTATCAATATTTTTCAAAGCTTGATCCTTTGTTAATTTTTTTATTTCCTTTTTTTTCATACTATCCAACTCTTTTTATAAATTTTGTCTTAATAGGCAGTTTTGCTGAGGCTTTGTATAATGCTTCCTTAGCAATCTCTTCAGTTACACCATCAATTTCAAATAAAATTCTTCCTGGTTTTACTCTACATACCCAAAATTCAGGTGAACCTTTTCCTTTTCCCATTCTAACTTCAACAGGTTTTTTCGAAACAGGGATATTTGGAAATACTCTAGTCCATACTCTACCTTGTCTTTTCATGTGACGTGTTAATGCAACTCTGGCTGCTTCTATTTGTTTTGATATAACTCTATCTGGTTGAATTGCTTTTAAACCATAAGCTCCGTAATTCATGAAGTTGCATCTAGAAGCCTTGCCATGAATTCTTCCTTTATGTGCTTTTCTGTATTTTGTTCTAGTTGGTTGTAACATATTTATTTTTTATTAGTTTCTTGACTAAACTCCTTAGTAAAAATTTCACCTTTATAAATCCATACTTTGATTCCAATAATTCCATAAGTTGTTAAAGCTTCAGCTTCTGCATAATCTATGTCTGCTCTTAATGTATGAGATGGAATACTACCATCTCTAAGCCATTCTGTTCTTGCTATTTCATTTCCACCCAATCTTCCGCTAATTGAAACTTTTATACCTTTAGCTCCAAGCCTAAGAGCTGATTGCATGGCTCTTTTCATTGCTCTTCTATATGAAATTCTTTTAACTAATTGTTGAGCTATATTTTCAGCAACAAGAAAACTGTTAGTTTCAGGTTTTTTGACTTCTTTAATATTTAAGGCAACTTCATTAACAGTTAGTTTAGATAGTTTGTTTTTAATTTTTTCTATATCACTACCTTTTTTACCTATTACAAATCCAGGCCTTGAAGTATAAATGGTTACAAAGCATTTTTTTGCTGTTCTTTCTATCATAACCTTAGAAACACCAGAATTAATTACATTTTTTTTTATATATTCTCTAATTTTAAAATCCTCTATTAGGTAATTACCAAAATCTTTTTTTTTAGCGTACCAAACAGAATCCCATCCTCTGTTTATGCCTAATCTTAAACCTACTGGATTAACTTTTTGTCCCATGACTCTCCATTTTTTTCTGTTCTGATAAAATTATTGTTACATTTGAATAAGGTTTTAATATTGGGGCTGCACGACCTTTTGCTCTAGCTCTAAACCTTTTCATAACAATTTGTTTTCCGCAATAAGCCTCTTTAACGATTAATTTATCAATATTATATTGAAAGTTATTCTCTGCATTTGCCACAGCTGATGAAATTGTTTTTTTAATATCTTTTGCAATTCTTTTTTCTGAAAAATCAAGATTTCTTAATACAATATCAACTTTTTTTCCAACCAAATGTTTCAAAATTGGTTTAAGTTTTCTGGTGCTTGATCTGACATTTTTATTTATAGATTTAACTAATTTGTCTTTATTTTTATTAATTTTTTTTTTCTTTCCCATGATTATTTAGAATCCTTTTTTTCTGTTTCTGCGCTTTCGACTTTAGCTGCTTTTTTATCTGCTGGTGTATGGCCAGCAAAAGTTCTAGTTGGCGCAAACTCACCAAGTTTATGACCAACCATGTCTTCAGAGATTGTAAGTGGAATAAATTTTCTACCGTTATAAATTAAAAAACTTAAACCAACAAATTCTGGTATAATTGTTGATTTTCTTGACCAAGTTTTAATTGGTTTTTTATTTGGTTGATTTTGTTGTTTTTCAACTTTTTTAATTAAACTTTCTTCAACAAATGGTCCTTTCCAAACTGCTCTAGACATAATTAATTACCTTTTTTCTTTTTTCTTCTTCGAATTATATATTTATCTGTTCTTTTGTTGTCTCTTGTTTTTAAACCTTTAGCAGATTGACCCGTTCTTGATACTGGATGTCTTCCACCTGCTGATTTACCTTCACCACCTCCATGTGGGTGATCTACCGGATTCATTACAACGCCTCTAGTGTGGGGTCTTCTGCCTAACCATCTTGACCTACCAGCTTTACCAATTTTAATATTTTTTTGATCTGGATTAGACAAAACTCCTATTGTTGCTAGTGACCTAGAATCAATTTTTCTAACTTCACCTGATGGCATCCTTATTAAAGAATAATTTCCATCAATTCCTGATATAGAAACAGAAGAACCTGCTGATCTTGCAACTTTACCGCCAGATCCAGGTTGTAATTCAACATTATGTATGTCTATACCAACTGGTATATCTTTTAATGGCATGCAGTTTCCTATTTTAATTTCTTTGTTAGAACCATTTACTATTTTGTCACCAACTTTAATTTTTCGTGGTGCTAAATAATATGAATTTATACCATCTTCAAATTTTACTAACATTATGTAACAACTTCTATTAGGATCATATTCAAGTCTTTCAACAACAGCTTCCATATCAAATTTTTTTCTATAAAAATCAACATGTCTGTACATTTTTTTATGACCACCCGCTCGATTTCTTGAAGTTATGTGTCCAATATTATTTCTACCTTTTGAAGCATTTTTTTTATAAACAAGTGATTTAAAAGGTTTTCCCTTCCATAGTTCACTTTTTTCTACAAGAATGGTTCCCCTAGTAGATTTTGTATATGGTTTAAATGTTTTTAAAGTCATAAATTAAATTCCCGTTGTAAGGTCAATATTTTGGCCTTTTTTAAGCGTAATGATTGCTTTTTTATAACCAGATACTTTGACTTTTTTTCCTCTTACTATTTTTTTTCTTGGTTGTTTATTAATTATGTTAATTTTCGTTACATTTACTTTAAAAATTTTCTCAATATTTTTTTTTAAAATTATTTTGTTAGCTTTACTAGGTACTTTAAATATAATTTTATTTTGATCAGACATATTAGTAGATTTTTCTGTAACCAAAGGTGATAAAATTTTATCGTATATATGAATTTTTTCCATTTTATACATATCTCTTTTCTAACTCCTTCACAGAAGTTTCTGTAAAAACTATTTTTTTAAATTTAACAATATCAAAAGCGTTAAAATGATTTATGTCCGTTAATTTTATATTTGGTATGTTTCTAGATGATTTAAAAATTTTATCTTTTGAATCTTTATCTAAAATAATTAATGAATTATCAATTTTGAATTTAAGTAAAATTTTATTCATATCTTTAGTTTTTTTAATTTCATTTTTGAAATCACTCATAACTACAAGATTGTTTGATTTATTTTTTTGACTTATTAAAGAAGATATACTTAATTTTTTTTCCATCTTGTTTAATTTTCTTTTTTTATAATTTGACTGTCCTTTTGGTCCGTGAGCAACACCACCGCCTACAAAAATAGGAGCTTTTCTACTTGCGTGCCTTGCTCCACCTGTTCCTTTTTGTGCGTAAATTTTTGACGTTGATCCTATTATTTCATTTTTTTGCTTTGTTTTTGCTTTTCTTCCCTTGTAGTTTGCATTTGATTTATACAAAACATTGTGCACAAGTTTTTTATAAATTTTGGTTGAAAAAACACTATCTAAAACATCAATAGTAGTTTTTTTTCCATCTAAATCTAACTTTTCTATTTTCATATTATTTTTTTTTCTTTTCAGGTATTTTTTTTGCTTTTTCTAGTACTTCAATTTTTTCTTTCATTGTTAATTTTCTAATATTTTTTACAGCCTTTTTAATTAATACTTCTGTGTTTTTTGTACCTGGAATTGACCCTTTTAAGTATAGTAAATTATTTTCAGTATCAGATTTTATAATTTCAATATTTTGTGCAGTACGTAATTTATCACCCATGTGTCCAGCCATTTTTTTTCCTTTAAATACTTTTCCTGGGTCTTGTCTTTGACCTGTTGAGCCGTGAGATCTGTGAGAAACTGATACTCCATGTGTTGCTCTTAATCCTGAAAAATTATGTCTTTTCATAGATCCTGCAAAACCTTTACCAATAGTTTTTGACCTAACGTCTACAAATTTAATATCTTTAAATATTTCTAAACCAAACTCATTTCCTTCTTTATAGTTTTCTGTTTTTTCAACTCTAAATTCTTTTATTTTTTTTTTAGGCTCAGTATTTTTTTTTGTATAAAAACCCTTCATGGCTTTTGTTAGTTTTGAGTTCTTAATTTTACCAAAACCTAGCTGAACAGCTTTATATCCTCTTTTTTCTTGTTCTATTACTTGGATAACTCTAGCTTTTTCCATTTTTACAACTGTCACAGGGACTGATTGGCCAGTTTTATAAAACTCCCTTGTCATACCAATTTTTTTTCCAATTAATGCTATTTCGTTCATAATTATATTTTAATTTCTACATCAACACCTGATGCTAGATCTAACTTCATTAAAGCTTCCACTGTTTGTGGTGTTGGTTCAATTATATCAATCAATCTTTTGTGTGTTCTTGTTTCAAATTGTTCTCTACTTTTTTTATCAATATGTGGTGACCTTAAAACCGTGTATTTTTCTATTTTTGTTGGTAGAGGAATTGGTCCTTTAATATTTGCTCCAGTACGCTTAACTGTATTTACGATTTCTTCTGTAGATTGATCTAAAATCTTATTATCGTAGGCTCTTAATTTAATTCTGATATTTTGTTTTTCCATAATTAGCCTGTTTTTTTGGTTACTTCGTCTTGAACATTTTGTGGAACTTTATCGTAATGATCAAAAAACATAGAGTATTGGGCTCTCCCTTGTGACATTGATCTTAAATTATTAATATAACCAAACATATTTGCTAAAGGAACCATTGCTGTTATGACAGTTGCATTTCCCCTTTGTTCTTGTGTATTAATTTGTCCTCTTCTACTGTTTAAGTCTCCAATAACATCTCCCATATAGTCTTCAGGTGTAACAACTTCAACTCTCATTACAGGTTCTAATAATTTTAAAGTTGCTTTTTGGCATACTTCTTTAAAACATTGTCGTGAAGCTAACTCAAAAGCTAAAACACTAGAATCAACATCATGATGTAAACCGTCCAGGATAGTTACTTTGTAATCTATAATTGGAAAACCTGCCAAGATTCCAGAGTCTGAAACTGTTTCTATACCTTTTTCAACACCTGGAATAAATTCTTTTGGTATAGCTCCACCTTTAATTTTGTTTTCTACTTCTCTCCCTTTTCCTGGCTCCAGTGGTTCAATTTGAAGTTTAACTCTAGCAAATTGTCCTGCACCTCCACTTTGTTTCTTGTGGATATAGTCAGCAGTAGCGTTCCCTAGTATAGTTTCTCTGTAAGCAACTTGAGGTGCTCCAATATTTGCCTCAACTTTAAATTCTCTTTTCATTCTATCTACAATTATATCTAGGTGCAGTTCTCCCATGCCTTTTATGATCGTTTGTCCCGACTCCTCGTCAGATGTAACTCTAAATGATGGGTCTTCTTTAGCTAAACGTCCTAATGCTTCTCCCATTTTTTCTTGATCACCTTTAGTTTTTGGTTCAACGGCTATTTCTATAACAGGGTCCGGAAATTCCATTGGTTCTAATAAAACTGGTGTTTCTTCATTAGATAAAGTATGACCTGTAACAGTGTATTTTAATCCTGCTAAAGCCACTATATCACCTGTGTTTGCTTCTTTAATATCTTCTCTTGAGTTTGCGTGCATTAACAACATTCTACCAACTCTTTCTTCTTTATCTCTAGATGTATTGTAAATTCCAGTTCCTGATTTTATTGTGCCTGAATATATTCTAATAAATGTTAACGAGCCTACAAATGGGTCGTTAGCAACTTTAAAAGCAAGAGCAGAGAAAGGTGCCTTATCATCAAATTTCATTTCCAATTCTTCTTCAGATCCAGGTTTAGTACCTTTAATAAAACCAATATCTTCAGGACTCGGCAAATAATCAACAACTGCATCTAATAATGGCTGAACACCTTTATTTTTAAACGCTGATCCAGTTAAAACTGGAACAAAATCAAATTTTAAACATCCTTTTCTAATACATTTAATTAAGTCTTTTTCAGAAATTTCTTTTCCATTTAAATAATCTTCCATTAATTTTTCATCTTGTTCCACTGCAGTTTCTACTAATTCCTGGCGATATTTATTTGCACTTTGTTTTAAATCTTCTGGAATTTCAGTAACTTCAAACTCTGCACCTAAAGTTTCATCTTTCCATAAAATTGCTTTCATTTTTATTAAATCAACAATTCCTTTTAAAGAGGCCTCAATGCCTACAGGTATTTGAGTAACCAAAGGTTTGGCTCCTAATCTATCTTTAATCATATCTACACACATGAAAAAATTAGCCCCAGTTCTATCTAATTTATTTATAAAACAAATTCTTGGAACTTTATATTTATCAGCTTGTCTCCAAACAGTTTCGGATTGAGGCTCAACTCCTGCAACTCCGTCAAATACTGCAACAGCACCATCTAGAACTTTTAAAGATCTTTCAACTTCAATAGTAAAGTCTACATGACCCGGTGTGTCTATTATATTAATTCTATTTTCTCTCCAAAAACACGTCGTAGCAGCTGAAGTTATTGTGATTCCTCTTTCTTGTTCTTGTTCCATCCAATCCATAGTTGCTGCCCCATCATGAACTTCACCAATTTTGTGACTTTTTCCAGTGTAATATAAAATTCTTTCAGTTGTTGTTGTTTTGCCAGCATCTATATGAGCCATGATTCCAATATTTCTATATTTATCTAATGAATGAGTTCTAGACATATTTTTTTACCATCTAAAATGAGCAAATGCCTTATTGGATTCTGCCATTTTATGTGTATCTTCTTTTTTTTTTATTGCTGATCCTTTATTTTGATAAGCGTCAAATATTTCATTAAAAATTTTATCAGACATTTTTTTATCTTTTCTTTTTCTGGAAGCATCAATCAACCATCTTAATGCTAAAGCCTGAGATCTTTTTGATTTAACTTCAACTGGAACTTGATATGTAGCTCCTCCAACTCTTCTTGATCTAACTTCTACAGTTGGTTTAATGTTGTTAATAGCTTCGTTAAATACATTTATTGGTTCTTCTTTTACTTTAGATTTAATTTTACCTATAGCGTCATAAATTATTTTTTCTGCAATTGTTTTTTTTCCGTCATACATTATTGAATTGACTAATTTAGGAATTATTGCAGATTTATAAACTGGATCAATTATCTGAATTTTTTTGGGTGCGCTTCTTTTCCTAGACATAAACTATTTACCTTTTTTTGCTCCATACTTAGAACGTTGTTGCTTACGCGTAGTCACTCCTTGTGTATCAAGGTTTCCTCTAAGTATATGATATCTTACACCAGGTAAATCTTTAACACGTCCACCTCTAATTAAAACAACTGAGTGCTCTTGTAGATTATGACCTTCACCAGGAATATATGATGTAACTTCATGTCCATTCGACAGTCTAACTCTTGCAACTTTTCTTAATGCAGAGTTAGGTTTTTTTGGAGTTGTTGTGTACACTTTTACACACACCCCTCTTTTTTGAGGAGATTTTTCTAAAGCAGGGACTTTATCCCTAGACTTAACTTTAACTCTTTTTTTTCTTAACAACTGATTAATAGTTGGCATATAATTACAAGTTTAAATTATTTAATTATTTAATTATTTTTGATGAAATAACTGACAGGTTATTTGTGGCAGCGTTTAGTACATAAAGCACTACATTCCAACCAAAAATATCGCCAAAATACTATAGAATAGTACTTTGTCAAATTAAAACTACAATCTAAAAGTGTTTTTTTTACTGATTTACTTGAGTTTCTGAAGGTTCTATCTTTTGCTGTTCGCTTATAAATTTTTCATCGTCCTTTAAAGCTTTTTTATTCCAATTATTTTTAATTGATCCAGTTCCTGCAGGTACGAGCCTTCCAACAATAACATTTTCTTTTAGCCCTTGTAATTTATCAACTTTACCTTTTATTGCAGCATCAGTTAATACTCTAGTAGTTTCTTGAAAAGAAGCAGCAGAAATAAATGATTCGGTTTGAAGTGAAGCTTTGGTTATACCCATTAAAACTCTTTCTCCTATAGCTATTTTTTTACCTTTATCTTTTAAATTTTTATTAATATCATCAAATTTAATTCTATCAATTATTTCTCCTGGTAATAAATTTGAATCACCAGATTCTTTTATTTCAATTTTTTTAAGCATTTGTCTTAGTATTGTTTCTATATGTTTGTCATTAATTACTACACCTTGTAATCTATACACTTCCTGTACTTGATTTACAAAATATTCAGTTAACTCTTCAACACCTAAAATTCTTAAAATATCATGTGGTAAAGGCTGACCATCCAATAAATATTCACCTTTTTTAATTTTTTCACCTTGGTTAAAGTTTATATGTTTTCCTTTTGGTATTAAATAGTTTGATGTATCTCCATTTTCAGATTGAATAGAAATTTTTTGTTTGCCTCTTACTTCTTTTCCAAACAATACTTTACCATCATTTTCAGCTATAATTGCACTATCTTTAGCTTTTCTTGCTTCAAAAAGTTCAGCTACTCTAGGCAATCCACCTGTGATATCTTTGGTTTTTGAAGTTTCTTTTGGCAATCTAGCTATTACATCACCTGCAAATATTTTTTGTCCATCTTTAACAGACAAGATTGAGTCTGGAACTAAATAATATCTAGCTTCATTATCATCAGCTTTTTTTATAACATTTCCTTTTTCATCCCTTAAAGTTATTCTTGGTTTTAAATCAGTATTTTTCGATTGTGATCTCCAGTCAATTACAGATTTTGATGAAATACCTGTTGCATCATCTGTTATTTCTTGCAATGATACTCCATCAATTAGATCAACATAGCCTGCAATACCACTTTTTTCTGCAATAACTGGTGTTGTATAAGGATCCCATTCACAAATTTTTGAATTTTTTTTAACTTTATCACCATTTTGAAAAAATAACTTTGACCCATATGGAACTTTATAAACAGCTACCTGTAAACCATTATTATCTTCTATTGATAACTGAGTGTTTCTACCCATAACAATTAAATTTTTTTTAGAATCTTCTAATAAATTTGTATTAATTATTTTTAATATACCTTCTGTTTTGTTTATTATTTGAGAATCTTGCTTAATTGATGCTGTTCCACCAACATGGAATGTTCTCATTGTTAATTGTGTGCCAGGTTCACCAATTGATTGAGCTGAAATCATACCAATAGCCTCACCAACATGAACAATTTTGCCTCTTGATAAATCTCTGCCATAACATGTTGCACAAACACCTTCTTTGGAACTACAAGTCATTACTGAATAAACTGCAATTATTTTAACTCCAGCTGAATCAATTCTTTCACATGCAGCTTCATCAATCATTTCAGATTTTTTAATTATAACTTCACCTGTAATTGGATTTTTAACTTCTGTTGCAGCAACTCTACCTAAAGCTCTTTCAGGTAAACTAACAATGACGTTACCACCTTCAATAATTTCAGATAATTTTATGTTACCTGGGTTTCCACAATTTAGTTTGGTAATTGTTAAATCCTGAGCTACATCACAAAGTCTTCTAGTTAAATATCCTGAATTAGCAGTCTTTAATGCTGTATCAGCTAAACCTTTTCTGGCACCATGGGTTGAATTAAAATATTCTAGAGCTGTTAATCCTTCTTTAAAGTTAGAGGTAATTGGTGACTCAATAATTTCACCAGAAGGCTTTGCAATTAAACCTCTCATGCCAGCCAATTGTTTCATCTGTGCAGCAGATCCTCTTGCTCCGCTATCTGCCATCATGAATACTGAATTTATTTTTAATCCTTCATCGGTAGTTTCGGTTGCAGAAATTTCCTTCATCATTTCTCCTGCAACTTTATCTGTACATTTTGACCATGCATCAACAACTTTGTTATATCTTTCTCCTCTAGTAATTAAACCTTCTGAATATTGGTTTTCATAATCAGTAATTAATTTTTTAGTTTCTTCAATTAATTGGCTTTTGTTGGCAGGAATAATTAAGTCATCTTTTCCAAATGAAATTCCTGCCTTAAATGCATGTTTAAAACCCAAGTCCTTTAATTTATCACAAAATATAACAGTACTTTTTTGTCCACAAAATCTAAAAACTATATCTATAATTTCTGAAACTACTTTTTTAGGCAATAACCTATCTACTAAGTTAAATTTGATATCTTTATTTTTTGGCAACAAATTAGCTAAAAGAAATCTTCCAGCTGAGCTTGTATATTTTTCAAATTTTTTGTTACCATTATTATCTACAGTTTCAAATCTGGAAATAATAGTCGAATGTACTTTAATTTGACCTGTTTCTATTCCATGTTCTATTTCAGAGTTATTTACAAAATATCCTTCAATTTTATCTTTTTTATATGGTTCTTGTGATAAATAATATATTCCTAAAATCATGTCTTGACTTGGAACAATAATGGGTTTTCCATTAGAAGGGCTTAGAATATTATTTGTAGACATCATTAATACTCTTGCTTCTAATTGAGCTTCTAAACTTAATGGTATATGAACAGCCATTTGATCTCCATCAAAATCTGCATTAAAAGCTGCACACGTTAGTGGATGTAATTCAATAGCATCTCCTTCAATAAGCTTTGGTTCAAAGGCCTGTACACCTAATCTGTGAAGAGTTGGCGCTCTATTCAATATAACTGGGTGTTCTCTAACAATTAATTCTAATGCATCCCAAACTGCATTTGTTTCTTTTTCAACTAATTTCTTAGCTTGTTTAATTGTTGATGCCAAACCTAGTTTATTTAATCTTGCATACAAAAATGGTTTAAATAATTCTAATGCCATTTTTTTTGGCAATCCACATTCGTGAAGCTTTAAATCTGGTCCAACTACAATTACTGATCTTCCAGAATAATCAACTCTTTTGCCAAGTAAATTTTGTCTAAATCTTCCTTGTTTACCCTTAAGCATTTCTGCTAAAGATTTTAAAGGTCTTTTCCCTGTACCAGTAATTACTCTTCCTCTTCTGCCATTATCAAATAATGCATCTACTGATTCTTGAAGCATTCTTTTTTCATTTCTAATTATAATGTCAGGAGCTTTAAGATCCATTAATCGTTTAAGTCGATTATTTCTATTAATTACTCTTCTATATAAATCGTTTAAATCAGATGTTGCAAATCTTCCACCATCAAGTGGAACTAACGGTCTTAATTCAGGAGGAATAACTGGTATAATTGTTAAAATCATCCATTCAGGCTTTTGACCAGTCTCAAGAAAGGAATCAATTAATTTTAATCTTTTTATTGATCTCTCCTCATTAACCTTAGATTTAGTTTCTTGAATCATTTTAATTAATGATTTTTTTTCTTCTTCTAAATTAATAGATTTTAATATTTCAAGGATAGCTTCTGCTCCAATGCCAGCGGTAAATGATTCTTCTCCAAATTCATCTTGATATTTGGCAAGTTCTTCTTCATTTAGTAGTTGATTTTTTTTTAAACCTGTTAATCCTGGCTCAATCACAATAAAATTTTCAAAATACAAAACTCTTTCAACTTCTTTAAGCTTCATGTCTATTGTTAAAGATATTCTACTAGGAAGAGATTTTAGGAACCATATATGGGCAACTGGTGTAGCTAAGTTAATATGACCCATTCTTTCTCTTCTTACATTTGATTTTGTTACTTCAACACCACACTTTTCACAAATTATACCTCTAAATTTCATTCGCTTATATTTTCCACATAAGCACTCATAATCTTTAATTGGGCCAAAAATTCTAGCACAAAACAAACCATCTTTTTCAGGCCTAAATGTTCTATAATTTATTGTTTCTGGTTTTTTTATTTCTCCATATGTCCAAGATTTTATTTTTTCAGGACTAGCTAAAGTAATTTTAATGCTATTAAAATTTTGAGCTTCTGATATCTCAGTGTTTTTAAATAAATTTGTTATTTCTTTTTTCATATTTAATTCAGCTCCACATTTAACGCTAAAGATTTAATTTCTTTTACTAAAACGTTAAATGATTCTGGTATTCCAGACTCAAAATTTTCTTCTCCTTTTACAATTGTTTCGTAAACTTTAACTCTTCCTGCAACATCATCTGATTTAACTGTTAATATTTCTTGTAAAGAATAAGATGCTCCATAAGCTTCAAGAGCCCAAACCTCCATTTCACCAAATCTTTGTCCACCTAGTTGTGCTTTTCCACCTAATGGTTGTTGAGTTACTAAACTATATGGTCCTGTTGATCTTGCATGAATCTTATCTTCTACTAAATGGTGAAGTTTTAACATATAGATAATTCCAACAGTTACAGGTCTGTCAAATTTTTCTCCAGTTCTTCCATCCCATAAATATGTTTGACCAGAACCGGGTAGTTTTGAAATTTCCAACATGTTAGTTACGTCTTTAACTTTTGCACCATCAAAGACTGGTGTTGCTATTGGTATTCCATTTTGAAGGTTTTCACACAAATCTTTAAATTCAGCTTTATTTAGTTTGTCCACTTTTTCATTGAAAATTTCTTTACCATATACAGATGTTAAAAAATTAGAAATTTTTTCATTTTTTTCAATCACATTTTGATTTTCATTAATTAATGTTTTGATGTTTTCACCAAATTCTTTACATGCCCATCCCAAATGTGTTTCTAAAATTTGACCTACATTCATACGACTTGGTACTCCTAAAGGGTTTAGCACAATATCAACAGGTTTTCCGTTTTCCATGTAAGGCATATCTTCTACTGGAACAATTTTACTAACAACTCCCTTGTTTCCATGTCTTCCTGACATTTTATCTCCAGGTCTTAGTCTTCTTTTTATAGCTACAAAAACCTTAACCATTTTCATTACACTTGGTAATAAATCATCACCTTGTCTAATTTTTAAAACTTTATCTTCAAATCTTTCCTGAATATCTTGTTTGGCTTTTTGATATTGATTCTTTAATTGTATAAGGGCTTCTTCTTTTTTTGTATCAGTAACTGTTATTTTAAATACATCAGAAATACTTAGATTATTTATGGTTTCGTTATCTAATTTATGTCCTTCATTATAATTTTTAATTTTTTTTGTAATTTTTATTCCGTTTAAGATTTGATTAGCTCTTTGTTTAATACTTCTTTCTAAAATTTCTTCTTCAACAATTTTGTCTTGTTGAACAACATCAATTTCTGCTCTCTCAATAGTTATAGATCTTTCATCTTTTTCAATGCCGTGTCTGTTAAACACTCTAACGTCTACGACAATTCCACTGCTACCACTTGGCATTTTTAATGACGTATCAGTTACATCAATTGCTTTCTCACCAAAAATTGATCTTAGTAATTTTTCTTCTGGTCCAGATGCAGAATCACCTTTTGGAGTAACTTTTCCAACTAAAATATCACCAGCTTTTACTTCTGCGCCAATATAAACAATTCCTGACTCATCTAAATTTTTTAAAGATTCTTCATTAATGTTTGGAATATCACGTGTTATATCCTCCTCGCCAAGCTTTGTATCTCTTGACATAACTTCATATTCCTCAATATGTATTGATGTAAAAACATCATCGGTAACACATCTTTCAGATATTAAGATTGAATCTTCAAAATTGTATCCTTGCCAAGGCATAAATGCTACGGTAACATTTTTTCCTAAAGCGAGTTCTCCCAATTTGGTAGATGGTCCATCCGCAATTATGTCTCCAGAACTAACTTTGTCACCAACTCTTACCAAAGGCTTTTGATTAATGCATGTATTTTGATTTGATCTTTTAAATTTTTGTAAATTATAAATATCTACGTTAGATTTAGTAAAATCTGACTCATCTGTAGTTTTTATTACAATTCGTTTTCCATCAATTTTATCAACAACGCCGTCTCTTTTCGCAACAATAGTTACTCCAGAGTCTAATGCTACATCACTTTCAATTCCAGTACCAACCAACGGTGACTCTGGTTTTAATAAAGGAACAGCTTGTCTCATCATATTTGATCCCATTAAAGCTCTGTTTGCATCATCGTTTTCCAAAAATGGAATTAGTGAGGCCGCAACAGATACTAATTGTTTGGGAGATACATCTATATAATCAATGTTCTCTGGTTTTGATAATACAAAGTTTAAATTTTGACGACAAGAAACTAAATCTTCAGTAATTTTTCCATTTTTATCAACTTTAGAATTAGCTTGGGCTATTGTATATTTACTTTCATCCATTGCTGACAGATATTCAATTTTATCCTCTACAACACCTTTATTAACTCTTTTATATGGACTTTCTATAAAACCGTATTTATTAATTTTTGCATATGTAGACAAACTATTAATCAAGCCAATATTTGGTCCTTCGGGTGTTTCAATTGGGCAAATTCTTCCATAATGAGTTGGGTGTACATCTCTAACTTCAAAGCCCGCTCTTTCTCTTGTTAAACCACCAGGTCCTAAAGCTGATACTCTTCTTTTATGTGTGATCTCGGATAAAGGATTTGTTTGATCCATAAATTGAGAGAGTTGTGAAGTTGCAAAAAAATCTTTTAATGAAACTGTTAGTGGTTTTGCATTAATTAAATCCTGGGGCATAGCAGCCTCTACATCAAGAGTAGTCATTTTTTCTTTAATTGCTCTTTCCATTCTGTAAATGCCCATTCTTGCTTGATTTTCAACTAACTCACCTACTGATCTTACTCTTCTGTTTCCTAAATGATCAATATCATCAACTTCATCTTTACCGTCTCTTAAATCTAACATTTTTTTAATAATCGCAAAAATGTCGTCGTTTCTTAAAATTGTAATTTTATCAGAACAAGTTAACTGTAATCTTGAGTTCATTTTTACTCTACCAACGTCAGAAAGATCATATCTATCAGAACTAAAAAAAAGATTATTAAATATTTGAAGAGCTATTTCTATTGTAGGAGGTTCGCCGGGTCTTAAAACTTTATAGATTTCTGTAATAGCTTCATTTTTAGTTTCATTTTTATCGTTAATTACTGTTTGCAATAAATAAGGGCCTTTATTGATTGAATTAGTTATCGATGTTTCTATAGTAAATATGTTATTTTCTATAATTTTTTCTAGTATTGTTTCGTTTAATTCAGTCCCAATTTTAAAAATTTCTTCTCCAGCTGTAATATTTGCATGTAAAAA
Organism: uncultured Pelagibacteraceae bacterium; assembly: GCA_902587735.1. Classification (GTDB taxonomy): domain Bacteria; phylum Pseudomonadota; class Alphaproteobacteria; order Pelagibacterales; family Pelagibacteraceae; genus Pelagibacter. The sequence goes on along the minus strand of CACIML010000002.1, from coordinate 6,981 downwards.
TTTTCCGTAGAGAGATTCATTTGAAACAAAAATTTCTTTTAGACCATCATTATAAAGTTTTTGAGCATCTAAAAAATTAATTTTTTTACCTAGTTTTATAATAACTTTAGAAGTTTTTGCATCAATAACTTCCTCTGAAAAATTTTTTGTTTTATAATTTTCAGGATTGAATTTCGTTTTCCATTTATTTAAATTTTTGTCGTACGTTAGTTTTTCTTTTTCATAAAATTCATTAACTATATCTAGTTTTGAATATCCTAATGCTAATAAAAGTGTTGAGGCAAAAATCTTTTTTTTTCTATCAATTCTAAAATATAAATTATCTTTAACATCGTATTCGAAATCTAACCAAGATCCTCTATTTGGAATTACTCTGCAATTAAAGAGTAATTTACCACTTGCATGAGATTTGCCTTTGTCATGGTCAAAGAAAACGCCAGGACTTCTGTGCATTTGGTTTACAACTACCCTTTGAACTCCATTGGTAATAAATGTTCCGCTGTTAGTCATCATGGGAACTTCACCCATATAAACTTCTTGCTCTTTTGCTGACAAAATTTCTTTCGTATTATTTTCTTGATTTATTTCATAAACTACTAATCTTAAAGTACATTTAAGAGCTGAAGAATAAGTCAAACCTCTTTGTATACATTCTTCTGTATCAAACTTAGGTTTTTCTAATTTGTAGGAAACGTATTCAAGTGTTGCTTTATCATTTAGATCTTCAATTGGAAATATGCTTTTAAAAACTCTATCAAAACCCTTTGTCACCTGTTGACTAAGATCTGGTATAAATTCTGTTAATTCCTTATATGAATTTTTTTGAACTTCGATAAGATTTGGAATTGACAAACTTTCTTTAAGTTTGCCAAAATTTTTTCTTATATTTTTTTTTTCAGTAAACGATAATTGCATCTTTACTACATTACTGATTTTTTTAAGCAATCAGTAATTAAAATTTTTCCTGTTAACTTATTTAAGTTCTACTTTTGCTCCAGCTGATTCTAATTTTTTCTTAATTTCTTCAGCTTCTTTTTTGTTTACACCAGCTTTAACTTCTTTTGGTGCGCCCTCTACTAAATCTTTTGCTTCTTTTAATCCTAATGCTGTAACAGCTCTTATTTCTTTAATAACATTAATTTTTTTATCTCCAGCTGCTGTTAACATGATTGTAAACTCATCCTTTTCTTCAGTTGGTGCTGCCCCAGCTGCTGCTGGTGCGGCTGCTACAGCTGCTGCTGCAGTAACTCCCCATTTTTCTTCAAGTTGTTTTGAAAGCTCCGCTGCCTCAACAACAGTTAAACTTGATAAGTCATCTATAATTTTATTCAGGTCTGCCATATTTTTTTTTTTAAAAGGTTATTTTTTTGATTTTTCCAGCGCCAAAATAGCGATTTTTGAGGCTGGTGCAAGCAAAATACTAGCTATTTTTTGTGCTGGTGACCTTAAAATTCCTACTATTTTAGCTCTAGCTTCTTCTAAAGTTGGTAATGTTGCTACTTTTGCAACTCCTGAGACATCCAAAACATCTTTTCCCATAATGCCGCCAAGAATCTTTAAATTATTATTTTCTTTAGAAAATTTTGTCAATATTTTTGCCGAAGAAATGGCATCCTTAGAAAGTGCTACTGCAGTCGGACCTGTGAATAAATTTGCTAGGTCTTTGCATTTAGTTTTTTCTAAAGCAAGTTTAGTAATTCTATTTTTTGTTATTTTAAATTGAATTCCTTGTTCACGCATTTCTTTTCTTAATTGATCTAATTGCTTAACAGTTAAACCTTGATAATGTGTAACTAAAACTGCTTCACTATTTTCAAATTTAGCTGTCATTTCAGTAATATAGTTTTTTTTTTGTTCTTTATTCATCATGATTAAATACTCTTTGGTAATTTAATTTTGTAAGAAACTCCCATTGTAGATGTTAAAAATGCATTTTTAATTAAGTTTCCTTTTATAGTATGGTTAGATTTTTCTCTTTCAAGAGTTTCAAATATAGCATTAAAATTTTTTATTAATTTATCATCTGAAAAATTTTTTTTACCTAAACTTAACCCTATATTGCCATCTTTATCATTTTTTATTTCTACTTGTCCTGCTTTTGCATCAGTTACAGCTTTTTTAATGTTGTCAGTAACAGATCCTAATTTAGGATTTGGCATCAGTCCTTTAGGTCCTAATAATTTTCCTAACTTAGATAGTTTTTTCATCATTGAAATTGAGGAAATTAATTTATCAAAATTCATTTCTCCATTTTTAATTTTTTCTATAAATTCATCACCTCCAACTAAATCAGCTCCTGCATCTTTAGCTTCTTTAACTTTACCTTCTTCACAAACAACAGCAACTTTGGTTTTTTTTCCTGATCCAGCTGGTAAATTTGCAACTGTTCTTAAGTTAACTTCACCTTTTTTTTGCTTATTATTAATTTGCAAATTTAGATCAATTGACTCATCAAATTTTGTTGTACAATTTATTTTTACTTGCTGTACTAATTTTTCAATTTCTACAGCCTGTAATAAACTTGTTTTAGTCGGTAATTTTTTAAATCTTTTTGAAGTCATTATTCTTTTACCTCTATCCCCATAGATCTTGCTGAACCTTTTATGATTTTAACCGCTTGTTCAAGATCATGTGCGTTTAAATCCGACATTTTTTTTTTAGCTATTTCTTCAGCTTGTTTCTTAGTTATTGAAGCAACTATTTGTCTTCCAGGTTCTTGAGATCCCCCCTTTAACTTTGCCGCTTCTTTAATAAAGTGTGATGCAGGTGGTGATTTAATTATAAAATCAAATTTTTTATCTTTATAAACAGTTATAATCACTGGGACAGGTTTACCCATAAAATTTTTTGTTTTTTCATTAAATGCTTTGCAAAATTCCATTATATTAATGCCTCTTTGACCTAAAGCAGGACCAACAGGAGGAGCAGGGTTAGCTTGTCCACCTTTTATTTGCAATTTTACATATCCGCTAATTTCTTTTTTTGCCATTAACTAACTTTCTCTACTTGATTATATTCTAAATCTACTGGTGTTGGTCTTCCAAATATTGATACAGAAACTTTTAACCTTGATTTATCTTCATCAATATCTTCTATCATTCCGTTAAATGATGCAAAAGGTCCATCTATAACCTGAACTTTTTCACCAATAGAATACTCTATACCAGATTTTGGTTGTGCAACTCCATCTTTTATTTGACCTAGAATTTTTTCTATTTCTTTATCAGAAACTGGAACTGGTATACCTTTTGAACCTAAAAAACCAGTAACTCTCTTAATGTTTTTGATCATATGATAAATATTATTGTCCATTTCGCTCTTTATTAGCACATAGCCTGGAAAATATTTTTTTTTTCTTTGTATTCTTTTACCTCTTTTAACCTCTGTAACATCATGAGTTGGTATCACTATCTCCTCAATTTTTTCAGAAATTTTAGCTTTTTCAGCCGCTTCTTTGATTAAAGAAGCAACTTTATTTTCAAAACTAGAATGTGATTGAACAATATACCAATTTTTCATTACATACCTACATTAAGTAATAATTCTAACAAAAACTTTAAAATCTGATCAAGTATTAAAAAAAATAACGCAGCAACAATTGCCATTGCCACAACCATTAATGTTCCTTGCAAAGTTTCCTTACTCGTAGGCCAAGAAACTTTAAAAGCTTCTTGTTTTACTTCCTGAATAAATTTTAAAGGGTTTTTCATATTAATTTTAGCTATTGGCAGGAGCGGAGGGACTCGAACCCTCAGCCTCCGGTTTTGGAGACCGGCGCTCTACCAATTGAGCTACACTCCTATAGAGCTTACTCTATAATTTTAGTTACTACTCCAGCTCCTACTGTTTTTCCACCTTCTCGAATTGCAAAATTTAGCTTTTCACTCATCGCTATTGGTGTAATTAACTTAACAGTAAACTTGGCATCGTCACCAGGCATAACCATTTCAGTGCCAGCAGGTAACTCAACTTCACCAGTTACATCCGTTGTTCTAAAATAAAACTGAGGTCTATATTTTGTAAAGAAAGGAGTGTGTCTGCCACCTTCTTCCTTTTTAAGAACATAAGCCTGAGCTTCAAATTTTGTGTGTGGAGTCACTGATCCAGGTTTTGCTAAAACTTGACCTCTTTCAACGTCAGTTCTTTCAACACCTCTTAAAAGTGCACCTATATTATCTCCAGCTTCACCAGAGTCTAAAAGTTTTCTAAACATTTCTACACCAGTACAAACAGATTTTTTTGTTTCCCTAATACCTATAATTTCAATTTCATCACCAGTTTTAACAACGCCTTGTTCAACTCTTCCGGTTACAACAGTTCCTCTTCCAGAAATTGAAAAAACGTCTTCAACAGGCATTAAGAATGGTTTATCTTTAGGTCTGTCAGGTTGTGGAATATGCTCATCTATAGCCTTCATTAATTCTAAAATTGAATTTTTTCCAGTTGCTTCATCTTTTCCTTCTACGGCTGCTAAAGCAGAACCTTTTATAATAGGTACTTTGTCGCCTGGAAATTTGTAAGAAGTTAACAAGTCTCTTATTTCTTCTTCAACTAAATCAATTAATTCTTTATCTTTAACTTGATCAATTTTATTTAAATAAACAACAAGTGCTGGAACGCCCACTTGTCTAGCCAAAAGAATATGCTCTCTTGTTTGCGGCATTGGGCCATCAGCAGCATTTACAACTAAAATTGCACCATCCATTTGTGCTGCACCAGTAATCATATTTTTTACATAGTCAGCGTGACCTGGGCAGTCTACGTGTGCATAATGTCTTTTATCAGTTTCATATTCAACGTGTGCAGTTGCAATAGTTATTCCTCTTTCTTTTTCCTCTGGTGCTTTATCAATTTGATCATAAGCAATAAATTCTGCTCCACCTTTTTCAGCTAACACTTTTGTAATAGCTGCTGTTAAAGTTGTTTTTCCATGATCCACGTGACCAATTGTTCCGACATTAGCATGCGGTTTTGTTCTTTCAAATTTTTTTTTGTCTGCCATTTTCTTTTTTACCTTTATATAATTTCTTTTTACTTTAATCTTGGAGCGGGTAAAGGGAATCGAACCCTTACATCCAGCTTGGAAGGCTAGCGTTCTACCATTGAACTACACCCGCAACACCCAAGTATAACACTCCAATATTGAATAAATTTTTATTGAATGGTGGAGGGGGAAAGATTCGAACTTTCGAAGACCGAAGTCAACGGGTTTACAGCCCGCCCCATTTGACCGCTCTGGAACCCCTCCCATCGGGGAAGTGTCCCCTGTTCAATAAAGCTTCAAACAACATGCGTTTTATATATTTTTATTGCTCAATTGCAACACGAGATTTACTAGGAAAAGATGATAAAATACGTATAAAACTGGCTAATATTTATGAATAAATCATCATTTTTTATTGTTGGCAAACATGCTGTGATTGGAGCATTAAAAAATCCTAAAAGAAAGGTTTTACGTTTGTTTTTAACTGAAGAAAGTAAAAAAAACATTTACAGGGAAAGCCAAAAAAAAAACCTACTAAAAGATATTAAAATACATTTTAAAACAAAAAAAGAGCTAGATAAATACACAACTCGTGAACAATTAATGCATCAAGGCTATGTTGCTGAGGTGGAGCATCTTGAAAAATTGGTTTTAAAAAATTTTATTAAAAATAAAAATAATTTAATTTTTGCATGTTTGGATGAAGTAACAGATCCAAGAAATATAGGTTCTTTAATTAGAAGCGCCACATCTTTTAATGTTGATGGATTAATAGTAAAAGAAAGACACTTTCCAAGTGAAAGTAAATTAATGTATAAATCTGCAAGTGGCTCCATTGAACATTTAAATATATTTCAAGTTTCAAATATTAATTCTACATTAAAGAGTCTTAGGGAAAACAATTTCTGGATTTATGGTTTTGATTCTAAAGGTGAAAAAAAATTCACTGATATTAAATGGGAAGGAAATAATGTTTTTCTATTTGGATCGGAAGGTTATGGAATGAAAAAACATACAAAAAAATATGTAGATTTTCTAGTTCGAATTGATATCAATAAGAATATAGAAAGCTTAAATATTTCAAATAGTGCTGCTATTGCTTTTCATCATTTAAATTATTTGAAAAAAAATGTTGATTAGAGAAAGAATAATTTATAAAAAACTAATATGCCCTTGTAGCTCAGCTGGTAGAGCAATTGATTTGTAATCAATAGGTCCGCGGTTCGAATCCGTGCGGGGGCACCATCACTCAATAAAATCAACACTAATTATTTTTGCTGAATCGATTTTTAATTAAATTTTTAATTTGATTGTGTCGAGGATGTGTCGAGATTACTTCCAAACTACTTCATCATTAATTGCATATATGAAGCACTTTTCTTTTTTATTATTGGTCATACATTCAGCTACTGCTAACGCTTCTATTTGTGTCTTTGATACTTTTTGACCCCATCCATCCATATCACCTGAAATTTTTCCATCTGAAGATAGTGCAAAGACGCTATAAAAGTTTTTTTCATCTTTGTTATTTTTATAAATAGTTAAATGTTCTTTAAAATTTTTTGTTGTCTTTTTATTTAAAGAAATTAGACCTTTACCAACCTCAGGAGATATATCTCTCCAATCGATATAATCAAAAATATCAACATTAGCAATTAACGTATAGTAAACTTCAGGAATTTCATCCCAGTTCCAAACTATTTGAGCATTTCTAGCAAAAACCATACACCCTTTTTTTTTTGCTTTTTTATTGCAAGCTTTGATTGCTTGTTTTTCTGCAACCTTTAAATTTTTATTTTTATTCTTTCCTTTTATAGCTTGAAAATCATTTGCACCATTTGGGTGAAATGCAAAAACAAATGAATACATTTTTTCATTTTTCACATAATTTAAATAATCTTTAAATCTTTTCTCAAATTTTTCAGGAAATTCTATTGGACCAGAACCTTCATTAGCAGCATAAGCATTTCCACTCAACAACAAGCCCAGAACCACGA
>CACIML010000001.1 GCA_902587735.1 uncultured Pelagibacteraceae bacterium | reverse complement strand
TTAAAAAGTATCTACCTTAAAAATTTAAGTCAACTAGATATAGTAAAAAACTTTTCTTTAGTTTGCATATTAGAGCTTAAATATTCTACTAAGCTAGATAAATATGTAAGGAAAAATCTAAAAAATATTACTCTTAGATTATCTAAAAATTCTAAGTTTGTTAATTCAGCTTTTCAAACTCCTATATTTTTCTCTTAAAATTAACATTTGTTTTGCAAAATCCATTATAGATTGTATTATTAATAGACAAAAAATTAACAATATGACTGATAAAAATAGAGTTTATATCTTCGATACTACTATGCGTGACGGTGAGCAATCACCCGGCGCCTCTATGAGCTTGGAAGAAAAAATCCAAATAGCAAGAGTGTTTGATGAACTTGGAATAGATATAATTGAAGCTGGATTTCCAATTGCTTCTCCAGGTGATTTTGAAGCGGTAACTGAGATAAGTAAAATTTTAAAAAATTCTATTCCCGCAGGTCTTTCAAGACACTCAAAAAAAGATATCGATAGATGCTATGAAGCTTTAAAACACGCACCAAGATTTAGAATTCATACTTTTATTTCAACAAGTCCACTTCATATGAAGCATAAATTAAATATGTCACCAGAACAAGTTTATGAGTCAGTTAAAGAACATGTAACTTATGCAAGAAAATTTACTGATAATGTAGAATGGTCATGTGAAGATGGCACTAGAACTGATATGGATTTTATGTGTAAAACTGTTGAGCTTGCAATTAAGTGTGGGGCAAAAACAATAAATATTCCAGACACAGTAGGTTATACAGTGCCATCTGAGTTTACAAAAATTATTCAAACTTTACTAAATAAAGTTCCAAATATTGATAAAGCAATTTTATCAACACATTGTCATAATGATTTAGGTTTAGCAGTAGCAAATTCATTAGCTGGAGTACAGGCAGGAGCTAGACAGATTGAATGTACAATTAATGGAATTGGAGAAAGAGCAGGTAATGCTGCATTAGAAGAAGTTGTAATGGCTATGAAAACTAGAAGTGATTTAATGCCATATTCAACAGGCATAAATACAAAATTACTAAGCAAAGCTTCAAAAGTAGTTTCAAATGCAACAGGATTTCCTGTTCAGTTCAATAAAGCAATTGTTGGAAAAAATGCTTTTGCTCATGAGGCAGGTATTCATCAAGATGGAATGCTTAAAAATAGAAACACTTATGAGATTATGACACCAGAAAGTGTCGGAGTTAAACAAAGCTCTTTGGTTATGGGTAAACATTCTGGACGACATGCATTTAAGGATAAGTTAGTTAGCCTAGGTTATGTTGACGTTACTGATGATGTTATTCAAACAGCATTTGGAAAATTTAAAGTTTTAGCAGATAAGAAAAAACATATTTATGATGAGGATATAGTAGCATTAGTTGATGATAGTTTAATTAAAGACGACAATGTTATTATTCTTAAATCATTAAAAGTTTTTGCTGGAACTGGCGAACCTCAAAGAGCAGAAATGACTTTAGAAGTTTATGGAGAAATTAAAAATACTTCTGAGACAGGTGATGGACCTGTTGATGCAATATTTAAATCTATTAAAAAATTATATCCGCACGATGTTACTTTACAACTTTATCAAGTACATGCTGTAACAGAAGGAACGGACGCACAAGCAACCGTAAGTGTGAGAATTGAAGAAGAAGGAAAAACTACAGTCGGTCAAGCAGCTGATACGGATACTTTAGTTGCATCAGCAAATGCCTATATTAATGCTCTGAATAAAATGATTATAAAAAGAAAAAGAAACTTTGCTCCTGACAGCACAGAAATAAAAAAGAATTTAAAAAATGAAAAAATGAAAGGAATATAGATGAAAAAAATGTTTGAAAGCATAACCAAAATTTGGAGCCAAGATATGGCCATTGACCTTGGTACGGCCAATACACTTGTAGTATTAAAAGGTCAAGGTGTTGTGTTGAATGAACCTTCTGTAGTTGCTGTTTTAGACAGCAAAGGAAAAAAATCTGTCCTTGCGGTTGGAGATGAAGCAAAAACAATGCTTGGGAGAACCCCTGGTAATATTAGTGCAATTAGACCTTTAAGAGATGGTGTAATTGCTGACTTTATTGTTACAGAAGAAATGATCAAACATTTTATCAAAAAAGTTCACAAAAGAAGCACCTTTGCAAACCCTAGAATTTTAATTTGTGTACCAACTGGATCGACACCAGTTGAAAGAAAAGCTATTCAAGACAGTGCACTTGCAGCAGGAGCTAGAAGAGTTCAATTAATTGAAGAGCCTATTGCAGCAGCAATTGGAGCTGGATTGCCAATATCAGAGGCAACAGGGTCAATGGTTGTTGACATCGGTGGTGGAACTACTGAAATTGCGGTTATGTCTTTGGGAGGTGTAGTTTATTCTAAATCACTTAGAGTTGCAGGTGATGCAATGGATAAGGCGCTAGCTGATTACATGAGAAAAGAATATAATTTGATGATAGGAGACAGCACTTCAGAAAAAATTAAAAAAGAAATTGGAACAGCCATTCCAACAAATACAAATACTTATGCAGTTAAAGGTAGAGATTTAAGATCTGGGACTCCTAAAGAAGTAAATATTACAGAAGAGGATTCATCTGAAGCTTTAAACGGTATTTTAAAAGAAATTGTTGATGGCATAAAAGATGCATTAGAAAACACACCCCCAGAATTATCTGCGGATTTAGTTGATATGGGATTAACTTTAACTGGTGGCGGAGCATTATTAAAAAATGTGGATAGAAGATTTTCTAAAGAAACAGGACTTCCAGTTCATATAGCCGAAGACCCTTTAACTTGTGTTGCAATTGGTACGGGCAAAGCATTAGATCAGGAAGAAACTTTTTCTACTATGTTATCTGAATATTAGAATACTATGGACACAGCTAGCAGAGATGATTTTGTAATAGCTATCCGTTCAGCTTTTCTAAAAAAAGGAAATAAACAAAGATTTTCATTAATTTTTTTAATTTTTTTATCATTAATATTTTTGTTCTTAGGAAAAATAAATTTTGAACCAATTAACCAAGTAAAAATTGTAATTAGAGAGGTAGTTTACCGCTCATCATTTATTGTTTCAGTTCCTGAAAATTATTTAAAAAAAACTTATCAAAACATACAAAGTCATTTTGTTATTTATAATGATTATTTCGAAATTAAATCTGAAATTGAAAAACTAAATTCACAAAAAACTGTTGATCAATTTATTATTGAGGAAAATAAAAGATTAAAAAAAATAATTGATGATTATGTTGCAGAATCTGATGAGGTAGTTGCAAAAATTATAATAGATAAGGATAGTCCTTTTTTAAGATCTTTAATAGTCAATAAAGGAAGTAAAAATAATATAAAACTTGGAATGGCAGTTTTAGACAAAAATTATTTAATCGGAAAAGTAGTTGAAGTTAATTATTTAACTTCAAGAGTTCTATTATTATCTGATTTAAATAGCAAAATTCCAGTTATTGTTGAACCTGGTTCTTTTCAATCAATTCTTTCAGGAACAGGTAAAAACCATGGAACTTTACAGTACCTTAAAGATAATTATTTAATCGAAGGTAAGAGCACAGTTTATACTTCAGGTGCCGGAGGTTTATTTAAAGCCGGAATACCAATAGGTAAAATTGAAAAAAATGAATTAAAAGAAGAAAATAAAGTTAATTTTTTTTCAGATTTTTCACAATTACGATTTGTTAAAATAAAATCTTTTAAAAAAGAAGAGAATAATTAATGGTAAAATTTTCAAAAATTACAATCAGCAATAAATTATTAAGATATGCTCCAATCTTACTGCTTTTTATATCAGTATTAAATGAGTTTGATTTTAATTATTTAGAACTTAAATATTTTTCTTTTAATTTTCCTTTTGTTTTAATTTTTTACTGGAGTTTAAAAAAAGCTGAAAGCTTAGGTTATGGTTTTATTTTTATTGCAGGATTAATAAATGATGTAGTTGTAGGATTTCCAATGGGAATTAGCAGTTTAGCTTACTTATTCATTTGTGGTTCAGCTGCTTATTTTAGAAACATTATTTTAAATCCAACTTTAGTTAAAGATTGGATGTTTTTTTTAGCAACAATATTAGTAGTAAATACAATGTTATATTCAATATTAATTTTATTTTTTTCATTCAGCTTAGATTACAATAATTTAATAGTAAATTTAATATTTACTTTTTTAATTTATATTATTTGTGCAAATCTATTTCAAATATATCAAAAATTAGTTTTCGGAAGTCAAAATGTTTGAAGGTGGGGATTCAACTTTTAAAAAACTTAATACAATTAATAGAAGAATGTTTATTATTTCAGCAGCTAAAGCTGTAGTATTTACTGGAATAGTGGCAAGACTTTTTTCACTACAAATAAATGAGAACAAAAAATATTTAACTCTTTCAGATAAAAATCGTTTAAGAGAATGGAGACTTCCACCTGTTAGAGGTCAGTTTTTTGATTATTTTGGAAATGTGATTGCAGGAAATTTAAAAGTTTATCAACTACACGTAGTTCCAGAACAAGTTGAAAATTTTAAATACTTGATGCTTAGACTTAAAGATATTTTAGAACTAAATGATAAGCAATTTTCAAAAATAATTAAAAAGAAAAATAGTCAAAAACCATGGGAAACTTTAATTATTTCTGAAAATTTAAACTGGGATCAATTTTCTAAAATTAATTTCTATTTACATGAGCTAGTTGGAGCTAAACCTGTTTTATCTGTTGCTCGAAGTTATCCCTTTAAGAAAAATTTTACCCATGTATTAGGATACGTAGCCCAAGCAAGTGAAAATGATTTAATTTTAAATGAAACAATTAAAAAAAATCATGTTCCAGGATTAAGAGTAGGAAAGATAGGTTTAGAAAAAACTTTTGAAAATGATTTGTTAGGAACTAATGGAATACAAAGATATGAAGTAAATGCTTATGGCAAAAGAATAAATCAATTAGATCACAAAGAAGGAGAAAAAGGAAAAAATATAAGACTAACCTTAGACACAGAAGTACAAAAACTATCAAATGAATTGCTAGCTGAAAAATCTGGATCAATCAGTGTGATGGATATTTATACTGGCGAAATAATTGCAATGCACTCATCACCATCATTTGATCCTAATTTATTTTTGTACGGCATAAGTACAAAAGATTGGAAGGAAATCAGAGAAGATCCTTTAAAACCCTTAATAAATAAAACTGTATCTGGATTATACTCTCCAGGATCAACAATAAAACCATTAGTGGCATTATCAGCTTTAGAAAATGATGTGATTTCGCCAAATCAGAAAGTTTATTGCAATGGAAAAATGGAAATGTATGGACACACCTATCATTGCTGGAAAGAAAAAGGTCATGGAACTATGAATCTAAGAAATGCAATAAAACAATCCTGTGACATATATTTTTATGAGACAGCAAGAAAGTTGGGTGTTGATCGATTAAATTTAACGGCATTTAAATTTGGTCTTGGTAATACAGTTTTAAATGGCATTTTAGCCAATGAAAAAAAAGGCTTGGTTCCTAGTACAAAATGGAAAAAAGAAAATCTTGGAGTAGGCTGGGTTTTGGGTGAGACATTAATTACAGGTATTGGACAAGGCTATATCCAAACTACTCCTCTTCAATTATGTTTAATGACAGCACAACTAGCAAATGGAGGATTTAAAATTTATCCGAGAATAACAGTAGATAAAAATCAAGAAAGTTTAGCAAATATTAAGTATAAAATGGCGCAAAATGCTTATAAAGGAAAAGAAAAAAAATACAGTTCGCCAATAAGAAAAGTTGAAGAATTATTAAATATTGGAAATAAAAAATATCTTCCTCTCTATAGAAATTCTGAAAATGTTAAGTTTGTATTAGAATCTATGTATGCTTCTACCAATGAAGTTATGGGCACTTCTTATGGATCAAGAATAGATGATCCAAAATATCGATTTGCAGGTAAAACAGGAACAGCTCAAGTAAAAAAAATCACAGAAAAAGCAAGAGAGCTAGATTTACATATAAGTCAAATTCCCTATGAAGAAAGGGATCATGCTCTTTATATTGCTTATGGTCCTTATAAAAATCCTAGGTATGCAGTTAGCATTATTGTTGAACATGGTGGATCAGGAAGTACTACTGCCGCACCTATTGCAAAAAAATTATTTAAATTAATCATAGACAGGCATGAGTTAAGAGAAAAAATACAAAATCAAGATTTAATAAAAATATAAATGTTTCAACAAACTTCATATTCTGATCAATTAACTTTTTTTCAAAAGGTGAGATCTTTTGATTATATTTTATTAATCTGTATAATTTTAATAGGATTTATAAGTGCATTTTCAATGTATTCAACTGATGGAGGTCAACTACTATATCATAGCAAAAGTCACATCATAAGATTGATAGTTTTTTTTACTATGATGATTTTTTTATCTTTTCTTAATATTAGATTTTGGCATGCTACAGGATATTTGTTTTATGTAATAGTTTTAGGTTTATTGATATGGGCATCTTTGTATGGAGTCACTGCATCAGGATCTCAAAGATGGATAAATTTATATTTTATAAATCTACAGCCATCTGAATTAATGAAAATTGCAATAATACTTTTTTATGCAAAATTTTATCATCGAATGCAAGCAAACAGTGTAAATAATTTTTCAAATTTATTAATTCCATTTGCAATACTAGTAGTGCCAATACTTTTGGTAGCTAGTCAGCCTGACTTAGGAACTTCTATTTTGATAGCTTTGAGTGGACTTATTGTTCTATGGCTTGCTGGACTTCATCTAAGATATTTTGTTTATTCTTTGTTAGCTTTTTTTGTTTCAATGCCTTTTATAATTTCTTTTTTAGAGCCTTATCAAAAATTAAGAGTTTTGACTTTTTTTAATCCTGAAAGAGATCCTTTAGGTGCTGGCTATCAAATTATACAGTCAAAAATTGCTGTAGGTTCAGGTGGCTTTACTGGCAAAGGTTTTTTGAAAGGAACACAAAGTTATTTAGAATTTTTACCCGAAAAACATACCGATTTTATATTTACATTGTTTTCAGAAGAGCATGGATTTACTGGCTCAGTTATTCTTTTATTGGTTTATGCTGTTATGGTTTTTAGAATTATAAGAATTGGATCGATTGTTAGAAGTTTTTTTGCAAAACTTTTTTGTTACAGTTTTGCTTCAGCAATTTTTATTTATATAACAGTTAATATGAGCATGGTTTTAGGATTACTACCTATAGTTGGTTCTCCTTTGCCAATTATGTCTTATGGCGGATCTTCAATGCTTGCAACAATGATAGGATTTAGTGTAGTAATGAGTTCTAAAATATATCATCGACAAGTAATCTCTTAGTTTTTTAATATATTTTTTATGAAAAAAATTTTTTTTTTTATAGTTTTTTTTATAGTTTCAATGAAACTAAGTGCTGAAACTATTTCTTCATCTACAACAAGAACTAGCAGCAAAAATGTAACAGAAGATCTTACTATTAATAAAGATGTTACTCTTTACTTTCTTAATCATCAAAAAGGTTTAAGAGTTAAGTCCGGCGACATTACAATTATAAATAGAGGTACTTTAGAAAGTAAGGAGGATGATGGAGAGTCTAGTACAAACCAAACAATAACTGGAACCGGCAGTGATGGGGCTTATGATATAAAAATATATAACTATGGAACAATTTACACTCCTGGTAATTCAGCCATTTTTACTCCTACCAATGACAAAGATAATGATGGCGATGGTATTGGTCCTTATATTTACAATGAAGGAACAATTAAATCTTCCGATCAATGGACTATAAGATCTCATGCATCAGATAAAACTAAAATTGATAACTATGGAGATATAATTGCCGATAGCAGTCCTCATGCAATAATGATTTATGAAGATAATGACAGCATAATAAATAATTATGCTGGGGGGTTAATTTCTGCAAATGGTTCTGGAGCAATAGCAACAAAAACAGCCGATGCACAAGCTAGTAATCGCGCCACAATAAATAACTGGGGAACAGTTAAGGCGGAATGGGATTCAATAGAAATGGGAAAAAATTCTACTCTAAACAACTATGGAAAAATCATCGTTAATAACACGAGCTATAGTACTAAAGCATCTATACAATTACAAAACGATAATAACACAGTGAATTTATTCGATGGCACTGTTTTAGTAGGTATAATTGATGCTGACTTCAACAGTGCTACAGGCAGTACACTTAATTTAGATCTTTGCTCTTCTTATTATTTTAAAGTAATAGGAACATGGACCGTAAACAATACTTCTGGGTGTGGCGAGTTAGTTTATAGTGGAGGCTTTGCTCAGTCAGTGTCACCATTGTTCCAGTCAGTCGCAGATGAAATAGGAGTGTTAAGAACAGATTTAATTAACGATGTTTATGATTTTGCAAAAGATAAGATAGAAAATGATGAAAGTTTTGGCTTACCATTAAAATTTTATACAAAAAGAGAAAAAGGAAAATCCATAAATAATTTTGCCAGCAATGCTAGTGGTTTTGCTTTTGGTTTTCCAAGCGAAAACGATAAAATTAAAGGCCATTTAGTTTTTAATCTTTTAACAAATAATATTGATATGTTTAATCAAAATGTTAAGGACGAAACATATCAAGCTGGTTTATTTCATGAGAATTTCAAGATAATTTTTGGTTATCATAATTACACAGGTGATCGTACTCGTCTGAATAATACTGTTGCTGGAGGCGAACAATATATTAAACAAGATCACAAATCATTTTCATCAATTATTGGAACTCAGTTTTCAAATAAACTTAACAACAATGAATATATAAAGTACAAATTAGATACAAACATTGAAGGTTTTTTTAATCATGAAGAATCTAGTCATGTAAAATGGCAAAGTCGTATTTTAAGTCAAGTTATAGGAGATGTGACTTATGGTTGGAATACTTTACCAAAAAATAAATTTAAATTTAATCCTGAATTAACATTAGGGTATAGAACTGTTATTGATGGAAAGAACCAAAAATATACTTTTAATGGAAATAAAAAAAATTTTGATGGGGGGACCAAAGAAGACTTTTCTGCAAAATTTAGTTTAAATACTAGTTACTCTTTTTCGAATAATACAAATTTTTTTTTTAATACTTCAGCTAAAAAAACAACAGAAGATCAAGAAACCTATAGTTTAGATTTAGCATTTAAAGCCATTTTTTAAGCTTTAAAACCTATCAAAACTTGTTATTGCTTAATTTCTTTTACAATGTGATATTTATCATGTGAAAAAAGGATTATTTATAATTCTTTGTTTATTTTTGTACAGCAGTTCTGCTTGGGCTGGAGATTGTAACACTACAATTTCTACTTCAACTACCTCAAAGCTTACATGTTCTGCTAATGACGAATTAACAATTACTTCTAGCGGAACTATTGAAGTTGGAGGTACCGCAGGGACTACTACTACTGCCATCGACGGATATCCCTTTAAAGATAATTTAACTATAAATAATGCTGGAACTATTTCTGGTAATGGTAATTATCCAGTAAGTTTTCGTAGCTCAGACAATAGTACTATGATAAATAGTGGAACAATATTTGGTCAAGTTTCTGTTATCTATCTCCGTGATGCAAATAACTTTACTCTTACCAATGAATCTACAGGAAAAATTTATACAACTTATGCAAATACCATTAAATCGCAAGAAGCGACTGATGGTATAGTAATACATAATTACGGAAAAATTTATGGGGGTGAAACTGGTGTAGAAAAACAATTAGTTATAACAATTGCGGGAGGAACTGATGCAAACCAAGGTCCTAAACTTTATAATTACAGCGGGGGAGAAATTAAAGGTTGGAAGTGGGGATTTCACGCTACTGGGAGTGATTGTGTTATTGATAATGCAGGCACAATACAAGTTGTAAACCTATATGCTATAGAATCAGAATGCGCTGATACAACTCTTACAAATTCTGGCACAATTAAAAATACAACAGATGGTGTGGGAGATACCATATCTTTTCTAGATGCAAGTGGAGTAGCTACTATCACAAATTCTGGAACCATAGAGACCGCTGAAGATGGCGCAATAAATTTAAGCAAAAATAGCAATGCTGTTGTAACAAACACTGGAACTATAACCGCTGATGACGAAGGCGCTCTTGAAGCCAGTAATCATATTGATTTAACTTTCACTAATTCAGGAACACTTACCGCGGCCGATGCAACATTAGATTTGCGAAATGCATACACAAGCGGATCTGTTGATAATGGTTCGGGAGCTACTGTAATTAATTCGGGAACGATTACTGCAACTGCTGGAGACGCTATAGCAATTGGAACAGAAACGGCAGATGATAGCAGAACACATAACAATGCAACCATAACAAATAAAGGAACAATTTCAGCTACAGACAATTCTATAATAATTTCTGAAGCTACAACAGGAACAAATATTGTCGTAGATGAGGAAGCTACATTTACAGGAGAAATTGAAATGAACAGCACAGCAACTACAGTAACTTTATCTTGTACCTTAACAAAAGATTTAGATATTGAAATTCACAACAAAACTAGCATGACTGTTACAAACAATCTTTGTGGAAATGATACTTATGAAATACTTGATGCATCTTTAAATGCAGATGCTGATAATTCAGAAACCAACGGTTATATAAGGATATACGGAGAAGATCTTGAGATAGCACAAAACAATCCAAAATATCGAAGCGAAAATGTTTTAACTAAACTTAGAGGCTTGTTTGATGCCGCAAATTATATCAATTGGCATGCTCCAGAAGATAAAATGTTTAAAATATTTCATAGCGAACAAAAAAGGGAAGGAACTTATAAAGGAACAATGTCAGGTGTGGTTGGCCAACTGAGTCCTTTTATTTTAGGAGATATTAGAAATAATTTTTTTGTAGGCTATACACAACAAAATGGAGATTTTGATAATGGCGAGTTCTTAGGGGGAGATAATTTTGCACTGGGCTTAAAAAGTGTTTATGAAAATAATGGATTTAAAGCTAGCTTTACTCCCATGGTTGGAGTGAATGATTTAACAGTTACCGATTACGATACAGATACCAAAACTTCAATTAGCACTAATTTATTCAGTGAATTTGCTGGCATTAATACTAAGCTTGGAAAAGATATTGAGTTAAGCGAAGAAGGTTCCTTAAATTTAAGCATTCAATCAACCCTTGGCCTACAAAGATTTCCGGATTACCTTGCAAAATTTGGCGATGGTGATTTATCTGTTGATGAAGCTATTGAACAAGTGCTGAGCCTAGGTTTTGAAGTCAAATATATAGACGAAGTTGCCGAAGGTTTTATTGTTCAGCCTTATGCAGGAATTAATATAAATAATAATCTTAACAATTCTATAAAGATTACTGCAGACGGAGAAAATAAAAATGTATCTCCTGCATCTTCTTCAGCCACAGGTTATTTTGCAGGACTATCAATAACAAAAAATTTAGATAAAGACTTAAATTTTGATTTTGAATTATCCTACAGTAATGAAGACGGATTGATAAATGAAGTTGCCTCAGTTTCATTGGTTAAATACTTTAGAGATAAGCCAAAAAACCAAATTCCAAAGCTCGATGTAAGAGATATAAGAAAAAAACTTGATTTAGAAAAGATTGATAAAAATTTAACTGCTCAAAATGATAATAAGGAAGAAAAATTAAATGTAATTATTAAAAAAACTATTCAAGAAAACCTAGTTAGTAAGCATTTGATTAAAGAACTGATTAAAGAAGTAGAAAGACTAACGTTAACAAATAAAATTTTTAAAAATAAGATTATAGAAAATGAAACAAGAAGTTTTAAAAATAAAATATTTGAAATTGATTATACCGAAATTAATAAAGCTGTTTTAATAGGATTTTTACTTGTTATGGCTTTTGCATTATACGGATTTTTAATTTTTATTGCTTCGACTTATAAAAAAATTGTATTTAAATTAGCGAACTAGAATTTTAAACCTTTAAAACCTATCAAAACTGGTCATTGCTTAATTTCTTTTACAATGTGATATTTATCATGTGAAAAAAAAAGTATTACTGATAATAGGATTTCTGTTTTTTTATAGTACTTCAGTCTGGGCCGCTGATTGCGATGGAACTGTAGCTTCGGACAGTTCAAGTACAGTTTATACTTGTGCAGACAATGATTCTTTAATTGTAAATTCGGGAGTAACCGTATCACATACTACAAATTATCAACCTATAGACGCAAATGACGAAGACAATGTAACCATAGATAATTATGGGACTATAACAAACCCTGGAACAGCAACTGGCAGAGGAAATACTCCAATCGATATTCGTAATTCATCAAACATAACTATTTATAATAGAAGTGGTGCATCAATGTACTCGCAGAAGAGTGGAACAATTAATCTAGCAGGAAGCGATGGAGATGTTAGTATTTATAACGAAGGAACGATCCATGCAAATGGACATGGAGCCATTCATAATTATGCTAATGCTGTAGCGGGAGATATCTATATAGAGAATTCAGGAACAATTAAAACAACTAATGTAGATGTAGGTAACGGTCACACTGGTAGACATCTTGCTTCAGTTGCAATAGAGGGCGACAGCAGTTTTACGGGAAGTTTTACATTAGTTAATACTGGAACTATTGAGGTTTTAGGCAATAAAGCATTACCAGCAATTCGTGTTAACAATGCATATGCAAATATAATAACTACCTCAGGAACTATAAGCGGAGGACCTGAACAATCTAATACTTACGCTGGAATGGATATTGTTGTGGAAAAATGTACCAGCACAACTAATTATAATCACTGTTCAGGAAAAGATGAAACAACAACTATAAATTTGGATGGTCAACCAACTTTTAGCAAGGGATTGGACTTGAATGGAACCAAGGTTAACATTGTTTTAAAAAAAAATTTAAAAAAAAATCTTACTATAAATATTTGGGATTACGTGGAGGAAAGTGGAGATTATTTAACAATTACCAATGAAGGTAATCACACTTATTCAATATCCTCGGAAACTTTAACCTTCGGTGATGGTAGTGATAACTTGGTAGGTAATTCTTTTGACACGAGAGATTGCACTAGCAGAACTTTTGTTGGACAATCCGACTCTTGTACAATTGAAAAATATAATGCTGGCACAGATGGAATTTTAACAATTTTGTTTAATCAAGCTCTTGAATCAACAAACAATAATCAAAAGTATAGGGCTGAGAATACTTTGACTAAATTAAGAGGTTTATTTTCTGCTTCAAACTATGTAGGAGGGAAATTACCAGATTATTGTACAACAATTGATCCAGAAAAAATTGATTCTAAACTTAATGAAATCTGTAATAAAAGATTTTTTAAACTATTTCATAGTTATCAAAAAAGAGATGGAGTATATGATGGAATATCCTCTGGCTTTGTAGGCATGTTAAGTCCAATTGATTGGAAGGGTTTTCCAATCGTCAGCAATATTTTTGTTGGTTACTCTAAACAAGAAGGAGATTTCAATAATGGTGAATATTTGGGTGGAGATAATTATGTTTTAGGATTGAAAAATACATATGAAAAAAAAGGATTTAAAGCTTCTTTTACTCCCATGATAGGAGTTAATAATTTGGATGTTACTGATCACGAAAGTGATGGAGGTCAAAAAATATCAACCGATTTTTTAAGTGAATTTGCTGCAATTAACGGAAAAATAAAAAATAAAATTATGACAGGCAAAGATAGATCTTTAAATATAAGCGTTGAAGGTACTTTTGGCATTCAAAGATTTCCTGATTATATATCAAAATTTACAGATGGCGACTTGAGCGTTGATGAGTCTATTGAACAGCTATTAAGTGGAGGATTCGAGGTATCATATTTAGAAAGCCTTCCTGGAAATTTTGTTATCAAACCTTATTATGGTTTAACTTTAAATAGAAACCTGAATGATCAAATAAAAATTGTTGCAGATAATGAAAATAAAAATGTAACAAATTCTGATAAAGAAAGCTGGTCGGGTTATTATGCAGGTGTTAATTTATCAAAAGAAGTTAAAGGTACTAATTTAGATTTAGACTTAATGTACGGAAATGAAGATGGTTTAATTAATCAAATTGCATCTATTTCTCTTACTAAATCTTTTGGAAACTTACAAAGCCAAATATTAGAAAAAAAAGCTGATAAAGATATGAAGATTTCAAAAGCTATACTCGACAAAGATTTAATTGAGTTTGGTGAACTTAAAATATTAAATGAGCAATTAAAGAGCCAAAACGCAAAATTAAAAGCTGAAAATGAAAAATTAAAATTACTAAACACTAAAACACTTAAAGAAAATAAAGCTAGCAAACAGTTAATTGTTGAATTACTTAAAGAAAATGAAAAATTAAAATTAGAAAAAGAAATTTTTAAAAATAAAATTTTAGAAAAAGAAAATAAGGAAATAAAAGATAAATTGCTAAAAGCAACTACTGAAGATGGAGTTAATAAATTTTTATTATTATTGTTTGTTACAATTTTAGCATTGTTTGCTTACGGAATATCTTCTTTTATTGTGTCTATCTTTAAAAGCGTATTTAAAAAAAGTATAATTTAGTTATTTCCCGTCCACGACTACAATAGTTAAATCATCCTTCTGAATTTTACCAGATTTGATGATATCATCGATTATCTTTTTTAGTCTTTCATTGTTTGGTGTGGATTGATATTTTTTAATATAATCTTGGAAACCTTCTGAACCTAGCATTTCACCACTAGGGTTTTTTATTTCAGTTATACCATCTGTAAAAATATACATTGAGCTTTCTTTAAAAGGAATAGTCGCTTCAGTATATTTTGTTTTAGGCATGACACCCAAAGGAGGGCCAGCCTCATTAAAATTTTCAAAAGTTCCATCTTTATTTAAAATCAAAGGTGGTTCATGACCTGCGCTTGATAACAATAATTCTTTTTTATTACTATCATAAATTCCAATTAACATTGTTACAAACATGCCTCTAGATATAGTTTCACAAATTTCATTATTTAATAAAATTAAAAGTTCAGATGCTGAAAACATAGTTTTGCTAAGGCATCTATAAAGACTTGATGCTTTAGACATTAAAAGTGAAGATTTAATTCCTTTGCCTGATACATCTGCAACTCCAAAACCATATTTACCATTTCCTAGATCAGAAAAATTATAAAAATCTCCAGATACTATTTTTGCAGGAATATTGATGCCTGCAATTGGAAAAGAATCTTTTTTATTTTGTGACAACAATGATTTTTGTATTTCTCCAACTATTTCAACTTCTTTTTGGATTTTGTTTTTCTCTATCATTTCCTGGGCCATTTTAGCATTTCTAATTGCAAGAGCTGCAGGGGCTGAAAGAGTTTCTAATAATTTTCGATCATCTTCTATAAATAATTTATCGTTAGTTTTTTTGTTTAAACAATGAATTACTCCAATACACTTGTTTGCTGCAATTAGCGGAGAGCATAAAACTGAATATGTTGTAAAATTTGTTTTATTATCTAAATCAAAATAAAATTCTGCTATTTCTCTAACATCTTTTCTTACATTACCAACTCTTATACATTTTTTCGACTCAACTGCTCTCCCCATTACACCATCTTTTAAATCAAGCTCGTATTCATCTAAATAATCTTGATGAAGCGAAGCAATACATTCAAACTTTTTCTTTTTTTCATTAATTAAAAATATATTAGCAGCTTGCGCGTTAATTCTGGCAATTATTACTTGAAGGGCAGTTTTTAATGTTTCATTTAGGTCAAGAGATAATGCAAACTCTTGATTCATTTTTGTAATTATTTCTAAATCTACATTAATTTTTAAATCTTCTTCTTTTGGGTCTTTTTGAGGTTTGTTCGGTTTAAAAAAAATCATTTATTTAACTAGTATTTTAAACAATTTTTGATAAATTTTACAACAATGGAAATCATCATTAATACACCAAATTTATACATTCATCTTCATGATGCAATCATGATAGTTCAATATTTTATCGATGGTTTTATTGAAATTACATCGAGTATAAAACTTTAATATATATTAGTGAATTTAATATTTGTTGCTATCTTGGGTGGTCTTTGGGGTAGTTTCGCTAATGTTTGTATTCACAGATTGCCTAAAGACAAAGGAATAGTTTCAGGCAGATCATATTGTCCAAAATGTAAAAAAAAAATTATTTGGTATGACAATATTCCAATAATTTCTTTTTTAATTCTTAGTGGAAAGTGCAGAAATTGTAAAAGCAAAATTTCTTTACAATACCCAATAGTTGAGATGATAAATATTTTATCATTTTTAATAATTTATTTTTTATTTGGCATTTCACTAACAACTATATTTTTAATGGTTTTAGGTTTATCTTTTTTAATAATTTTCTTCATTGATCTAAAATATTTTATAATTCCAAATTCTTTAACTTTTTCAATGATGATATTAGGTTTCATTAAGTCATTTGATCCAAATTTAAATTCTATTTTTCCAAACTATATAAATTCTTTAATAGGCGGACTTTTTGGCTATGGAGTTATTTTTAGTATTATATTTTTTTATAGACAAATTAGAAAAAAAGAAGGAATGGGGTTAGGAGATGCAAAATTACTAGCTGTAATAGGTTTTTGGTTTGGATGGATTTCCATACCTTTTGTTATATTTTTGTCTTCAATTTTTGCGTTAGTTTTTGTTATTCCTGATTTGATTAAAAAAAATAAAAAAATGAGTTCACAAATTCCATTTGGACCATATATTATCCTAGCAACAATTTTTTACTTATTATTTAAAAACAATTTAGAAGGTTTAATTTTTTTACAATGATTATCTCACCCAAACTCTCACATATCTTATCTGCAGTCATTTCATTAATTCTTGCAATATATTTTTTTTACAAAGGTTCTTTGGCGTATTTTATTCTTAAAGAACTTGGTGGTGGTGTGGACGCATTAGTTGCTTCAAGGTGGGGATTAGGAACAGCAATGTTTATTTTTGCGTGTTTATTTTTTCTATTTATACAAATAAAAGATTTAAAAAGCCAAAGAACTATACTTAAAGGAATTTTTATCGGATGGACAAGTGTTTGTCTTACTTTAATAATTGTTGTACCTAACTCTATTTATTTTATCATATTAACAATATTAGCATCTATAATAAGTTTTTTATCGTCAAAAGACTTGATAAAAAAAATTAAAGAAGAAAAAGAAAAATTAACTGAAAAAGAAATATACTTACTACAAAGGTTGGCAAAAAAATAAATTACTCGGTATACTGTTAATCTAAAAGTTTATTCTTAGCTTTTTCAAATTCTTCTTTAGTTAAAACACCAGATTCGTACAATTCGTTTAAATCTTTTAATTTTTTTACAATATCTTCATTTGTTTTTTTTTTAGGTTTTTTCTTCTTTTTTTCCTCAGGTTCTTTTTTCTTTTCTTCTTTTTTTAAAGCTTGTTGACCATAAAAACCTAGTTCTTTTAGTTTATTTTTTACAAATTCAGTACTAAGTGTTTTAGGAAATTTGTAATCGATTGAGTCCCAAACAATCTTTCTTTTTTTTGCAAAAATAAAACATCTTTCAGAGCTGCCTCCTTTTTTTGCATTTTTTTTACATGCATTCTGTGCTTTACCAATAACTGTTCCTACAGGCATACAACCTCCATATTGAATAATGTATTGTTTCGGACAATAGTAATAGTAAGAATGTTTTCCAGATGAGCTAACAGCAAATACCATTGGCTCTCCACTTTTAAACCAATTACCTTGATCTGTTACTCCTTCACCACCTAAATAGGACAGAAAATTATTTAAAGTTCTTTCTGTGAATTTTATTTTACCAGATCCATCTTTTGCAAAAACACTACTACATAGTGTTAAACTTAAAAACATAAGAAATATTTTTAAACATCTTTCCACAAGTAGAATGGTAACAAAATTTTGATAAAATAAATATAAATAAAAAAATTTGATACAATTATAGGGTGATAAGATAATATGATATTGTTATGAAAACAAAAGGCTTTACTCT
This sequence comes from uncultured Pelagibacteraceae bacterium, assembly GCA_902587735.1. GTDB lineage: Bacteria > Pseudomonadota > Alphaproteobacteria > Pelagibacterales > Pelagibacteraceae > Pelagibacter. The sequence goes on along the minus strand of CACIML010000001.1, from coordinate 47,420 downwards.
TATAGAATTATTAGTTGTCGTAGCAATCATCGGAATTCTAGCTGCAGTAGGAGTAGTTGCTTATAGTGGGTATACGAGTGGTGCCAAGGCAAGTTCAGCTAAAGCTTGTTATAAAAAAACTATTAAATATATTGAGAGCGAACTTTTACTATGCAGCACAGGAAACTCTAGTGTAATGGATAACGAACTAAGTTGTTCTAAATACAATACTGCAACAGGTGCGTTTAATACAATGCAAGCACTGGCTAATGTAAGATCTTTGAGAGGATCTGTTACAGCAGGTATAGATGAAGGAGTTTTAAAATCTTTAAGAAATCCATATGACACAACACTGCCTTGTATAAGATCAAGAACAGGTTTTACACCTGGCCAAGTAAGTATAAGCGTAAATGGTACAAAACTTCAGATTAGAGCTTGTTTCAAAGATGGATGTGCAGCTGGCGACACAGAAAGCAAAGATATCGATGTGAGTTTAAAATAAAAAAATGAAAAACATTTTAAAGATTTTTTTTTTTAGCTTTTTCAGCCTGATACTTTTTAGTTGTAGCGATGATAGTAAAAAAATTACTATAGAAAAAATTTTGTTATTTGGTGACAGCTTAATGTCAGGATATGGTTTATCTAAAGAGCATCATTTATCTGTTGTTTTAGAAGAAAATCTTAAATCTAAAGGTTATAACTTTGAAGTTATTAATGGAAGTATTTCAGGAAATACTTCATTAGATGGTTTAACTAGATTAGAAAAAATTTTATCTGAACTAAATGTAGATTTAATTATTTTAGGTTTAGGAGCAAATGATATGTTGAGGAGAATTGATCCTGAACAAACAGAGCAAAATCTAGACAAAATGATTAAAATTATACATGATAAAAAAATTAATATAATTTTAGCGGGAATGCTTGCAACACCTTCAAATGGACTAAGTTATAAAAAAAAATTCGATAAAATATTTCCTAAATTAGCAAAAAAATATGACATTTTATTAATTCCTTTTTTACTTGATGAAGTATATCTTAAACCAGAGTTAAATCTAAGTGATGGGCTGCACCCAAATGAGAATGGTATATTGATTATTTCAGAAACAGTAAAAAAAAGTATACTAAAACTTATTAAATAAATATGAAACGAAATGGTTTCACCCTAATAGAACTCTTAGTTGTCGTTGCAATCATAGGTATTCTAGCTGCAGTAGGAGTGGTTGCTTATAGTGGGTATACGAAGAATGCAAAGAAAGTTGCATGTATTAATAATCATAATACTTTAAAGAAAATGATTATGGAAAAACGAGCTTATTGTTTACTACATGATGAAATTACTCTTAGGAAAGCAATGGTTAATAATGTTCAAGGTGCAGAGTTTAAATATTCATGTAGTAGCAGATTTGATAGATTTGGATTCGCAATTGCTTGGCACTTTACAAACTTTTTTAAAGATCCTTATAATACAAATTTTTCGGGCGGATACCCTATAACAGGAAATAGTGGAACCCCTTCCAAAAATGGAGATGGAACTTACGTTTTTGAGGATACAACTTATTATGATGTAAGATTGACCACAATGTGTGATGGTAAAACATATCAAGATACACTTTCAGATGATTGATTTAAAAACTAAAGCCTTCACCCTAATAGAACTCTTAGTTGTCGTAGCCATCATAGGTATTCTAGCTGCAGTAGGAGTAGTTGCTTATAGTGGGTATACGAGTGGTGCGAAAAAAACTGTTTCTAAACAAAATCACAAAATGATGGTGAGACAATTTGCAACTATGGTTGCAGAGTATGAAATAAATGGGAGCATAAACAAAAAAGTTAATGGTGGTGCAATTCAAAATTTTACAAAAAAAAGTTCTGCATTTGATTGCCCATCTTTTCAACATCACTTTAAAGATATTAAAACACCTTATGCAGACTCAACTGCTAAAGCTAAAGATCAAGACAACCAAGCTTGGGCTGGAGTTTGTTGTAATTATGGTAAAGAAGGAAGAACATACATTTGGGAAAAAGCAGGAGGGTACTGTACATTTTCAACTTACATAGATTTAAATACATTAGTATATGATGAGGTTAAATGGTAAGATGTTTCTATGAAACAAGGGGGTTTCACCCTAATAGAACTCTTAGTTGTCGTAGCCATCATAGGTATTCTAGCTGCAGTAGGAGTAGTTGCTTATAGTGGGTATACGAGTGGTGCCAAAAAACAAGTAGTAAAAAAACAGCATAGAGAAACTATTAATTATATTACATCGGAACTTATAAAATGCAGTTTGGGACACGAATATGTCATGGATGGCAACCTTAAATGTTCTGATAGAAAAACTACCAATGAAATAGGAAAAGCAGCAGTCAAAGCTTTTGATAAAAAATTTAATAATCCATATAAATCTTGGCAAGAAAATTCTGTTGCTTTAAATGGTCCGCATCCAAAACAACATTGCGATCTTCAGTACAACAGTGGAGGTATTATGGTTAGCAATATTAAATCTGGCAATAGTACTTTAGTAAGAGTGTCCACGTGTTATGGAGAAACCACAGCTTTATATGAAACTTTTTTAATTGATTAATGTAAACCATGAACCAAAAAGCCTTCACCCTAATAGAACTCCTAGTCGTAGTAGCCATCATCGGTATTTTGGCTGCTGTAGGTGTGGTTGCTTATAATGGGTATACGGCTAGCGCTAAAGTTAGTGTTGCAAAGACCCATTTTAAAATAATAACAAAAAAATCAGCAGAGGTAGCAGCTATGTGCAACATATCAAATACTGTTAAGTTAAAAAAAGTATGGGGCAATCAAACTATCTACGATGTTCCTTGTTATGATATAAGTTTGATGAATTTTTTCCAAGCAAGTGTAAGTAATGATTTATATAATTCAGGCGCTGTAGTTAAAGATCCATATAATAACGAAGGTGTTTGGCAGAGAAATGGCAAAACAAGTTCCGGTTATGCACCAGAATGTAAAACAGATTATAGAGTGGGTAAAGTTTATGCTGTTTACCCATCGGGAACAAATAATATAGAATTTTGCTCATGTTTTAAAACACCTTGTTCACAAGATTCAAATAGACTCGAAACTACAATTACCGTTAGATGAACCGTAAAGCCTTCACTCTAATAGAACTCCTAGTCGTTGTTGCTATCATCGGCATTCTAGCTGCAGTAGGAGTGGTTGCTTATAATGGGTATACGGCTAGTGCTAAAACTAATGTTGTTAAATCAAATCATGCTGCATTTGTAAAAAAAGTTAGCTTAATAAATCAAGAATGTAATTTGAATGGAAGTGTAAACTTAATGAAAAAAGGGAACGATAAGACTGTATACAACATAGCTTGTTATTCTCCTAACAAATGGGATTTTTTTGCATTTCATTTACGCACTCATTGGGACAACAATCAATTTATAAATCCTTTTAAGACACATTTGCACAGCCAAACCGCATCTCAACCTGGTGTTTGTTCAGGGTCTTATAGTGATGTGTACCTAGGGTATGTTTGGATAAAAGGCCATGATAGTATGGACCATGTAACTTTTTGTACTTGTTTTAAATTACCCTGCAGTGATAGTAAAAACAGACTAGAAAATAAGGTTTATTTAGATTAGGCACGGGACTCATAAGCCCGAGGTCTATTCTAAATTAATATTACTGATAAGTTTATTATCAGTACCTGATTTACAGTCTAATTGATAACAAGTTACAACGCTAATAGTGTTTGATGATACATCAATATTTACAAAACCTAGATCATAATTACTTGTTGCATCCTTACTATTTCTTGGCGCATTATTTTTATATCCTGGTGTTGCATCTGGATTCTTCATATCTGAAAGAGCTGTAATTGCTGCATTAACAGTTTTTAATCCTGGTTTTCCTTCATGGACATCTAATCTTTCTGAACATTTAAGGTTTCCATCCATTGCCTTTTCTTCACCTATGACACATTTCATAATCTCTGCAGAAATATATTTCACAACTAAAGTATGATTTGATTTATGCGTTGATACTTTAGCAGAACTCGTATACCCATTATAAGCAACAACCCCTACTGCAGCTAAAATACCGATGATTGCAACAACGACTAGTAGCTCTATTAATGTGAATCCTTTTTTTGTGTTAAAATTTTTTTTCATACCAAATTATATTAACATTGTATCTTAGGTTGTTATATTAAGGATTTAACAAAGTATTCTCTGTAATCCTAACTTCATCACTAATTTTATTTGGGCCACAATCTTTTTGAGAATAACAAGTATTTACATGTATGGTCCAATATTTATATTTTCCTATGGTTTCTCTTTGAGTTCTTAAACTTACAAAACCTCCATCTTCTAATTCATTACGAATATAATTTCTACTTTGATAACAATTTACTGATTGAGATCCTGAAGTATTTTGACCACTATGATTGTTAGGTCTAACAGTATGACAAGAGTTTTTAAAAGGGTTTTTCAAATCTTTCATCGCCATTGTCGTAGCTTGAATAACTTTACTACCATTTTTTTTATCTGAACAATTTAAATAGCCACTCATTGCTTTATCTGTAATTTCACATTTAGCTAATTCGGCATTCATAAATTTGACAACCTGAGCATGTTGGGATTTAATGACTCTAATTTTGGCAGCACTTGTATACCCACTATAAGCAACAACCCCTACTGCAGCTAGAATACCGATGATGGCTACGACAACTAAGAGTTCTATTAGGGTGAAGCCTTTTTGTTTCATAAAACATTTTACCACTGTGCCCAATGTGTGATCAATAATTTAGAAATCTTGAATAAGTTACAACAATCTTCATCTATCCCAACAAATCTTTTCTGGACCCAAGATTTCCTTGTCATTAATCGCCGCTAAAAAATGGAGTTCTACCTCGCAATTTTTATTATTCCACTGACCTTTTACTCCAAGAACAACTGCTCCTACTGGTGTTAAAGTCTGCATATTGGAAAAAGTTGAAACTCCAATAATGCCAAATTTTCCCGTTCCCATCCAAGAATTCTGCACATTGCCTCCTGTAAAAGTTTTTGTTTGTTCGCCATAAGGGTTCATATAGCCTGAAGACATAAAATGCTTTTGCCATGTCATATAATCTAATCCGCTACTTCTACAATTTATTATTTTTGGACCTAATGGCTTTTTATTGCTGGTATCGTAATCTAACCAAGAAAAACTACCATTAATTTCACATTGCATTATTTGTTGTTGCATGAATTTTTTAGCAAATGAAAAATTATTTTTTACTATTCTCTCTTTAGCTGCACTCGTATACCCACTATAAGCAACTACCCCTACGGCAGCCAAAATACCTATGATGGCTACTACGACTAGGAGTTCTATTAGGGTGAAGGCTTTTTGGTTCATTAATCTACAAGTATAATACTTTGCAAAATATTATTGTTCGGACATTGTCCATATTGACTAGTGTCAAAATAAGGACAGGTATGGATATAAATCCTACCAGTAGTTGGTTCTAGACGAACATAACCCATATCCCATGTATCTTTGACATCTTCATTATTATTTGTGACAGCGTTCTCATTTATATCTGCTTTACCCTTGCCATAAGGATTTTTAAAATCAGATAAAGTTTTAACAGCTGCTTTCGCAATAGAGTCTGTCGTCATACCAGAACATACAAGATTACCATTCATTGCTTCAGATTCACCAATGTCGCATCTGTTTATTTCTGTGGTAATGTATTTTACGACAGTATAATGGTTTGATGTTGCAACTTTTTTCTTGGCACTAGACGTATACCCATTATAAGCAACCACACCTACAGCAGCTAGAATGCCGATGATAGCAACAACGACTAGGAGTTCTATTAGGGTGAAGGCTTTTTGGTTCATTGCTCTATAACTGAATGAACATAGCAAGCTTCCATCAGCTCTAGCATCTTTTTTTTTTTAGCAGGTTTCATCGAACTTCCCTCTACTCTATGTAGATATAAAATCCTACAACCTTTTAAAGCTGCTTCAACAGCTTCATCTTCAGTTATTTTGGTTCTTTTTATAAAAATATTTTCATCTATTTTGTTTTTAACAACAACTAACCATTCTGCATAAACATTCCCACTAAACAACAAACCCAGAACCAAGATCCCTAAAAGTTTTTTCATATCCAAAGGTTATCAGAATATTTGGCATACTAAAATTGGAAAATTCTTGACTCACATATGACACACAGCGTTAGGATTTTAATTATTTTACAAAAGTATCGTTAAATTGGTTAGATACTCTCACAAATGTAGTACATTTACTTAATTGTTTAAGTGAAGGTGCACCAACATATGTACAACTACTTCTGATTCCCCCAAGAATATTTGAAATAGTATTTTTTATTTTTCCCCTGTACTTAACTCTGACAATTCTACCTTCGCTACTTCTGTAATTAGACAAACCACCATAATGTTTTTTGTTAGCTGTGACAGAACTTGATCCATAAAATTCTATATATTTACTTCCATTACTTTTTACAACTTTACCTTTACCTTCATCATGACCTGCAAGCATTCCTCCAAGCATTACAAAATCTGCACCAGCACCAAAACCTTTTGCAACATCTCCTGGACATGTACAACCACCATCGGCAATAATATGTGCCCCTAAACCGTGTGCTGCATCAGCACATTCTATAACAGCACTTAACTGTGGATAGCCAACACCAGTTTGAATTCTTGTTGTACAAACGCTTCCAGGTCCGATACCAACTTTTACTATATCGGCACCGCTTAATATTAGTTCTTGGGTCATATCTGCGGTAACAACATTTCCAGCTATTATTGTTTTTGTTGGATATTTTTCTCTAACTGATTTTATAAACTTACTGAAGCGTTCTGAATATCCATTTGCAACATCTATACAAATAAAATTGATAAAATTAAATTCTTTCAATAATTTATCAAGCATATTGAAGTCTTCTTTTTTAATACCAACACTTAAAGCAATATTTTTGTAAATTGTTTTAATTTTTTTGTATTGATTTAATTTTTTAATATCATGCTGTTTAGTTAGGCAGGTAATCATGTCAAACTCAGACATTTTTTCTGCAACACCTAATTCACCTACACCATCCATATTTGCAGCCATGATTGGAATTCCTGACCATTCGCTATTGCTATATTTAAATTTGTAAGTTCTTTTTAAATCTACATCTTTACGACTTGATAAAGTGCTTCTCTTGGGTCTAAAAAGTACATCCGAATAATCAATTTTTAGGTCTTCTTCAATTCTCATTTAAATCGTAAGGTATTATTATAAAAATTAATTTCAAATTAATAAATTGCCTGTGGATAAGTTTTTAGTTAGCTATTTTCTTAAAGTTTTATGCTAAACAACTTTTCTATTATAAAGAGATGATAGTTTAATGGATAATTCAGTTGGTTAGAGGGCGGTACTCATAAGCCCGAAGCCCCCGGTTATTTATCCTTATAATACAATCTTAATTCGAATTAAAAAGTGAGTATTTGCAGTTCAAGCATGGATATAGTGTGAGCAGATTTTTTGTGCTAAGATCTTGGATGATGAAAAAGCTTTTAGGGATCGTGGTTCTGGGTTTACTGTTAAGCAGTAATGCTTTTAGCAAACCTGGAAAAGGTGAGCTTAAACTTGAACCTTGGGCAGTAGATTATTTTATGAAGTATATAAGAGGAAAACATTCTGAAGCTCCTGAGTTATTTATAATTTCAAATGATTCATCGTGGGCAATTTATTATTATTGCCCAGATGGGGCTGGCAACTGCAGAGGCAGTGATAGCCAAGGAATTAAGCAATGCGAAAGAGAAACCAATACTGAATGTGGTACGTTTGCAAGAGGAAGGTCAATAAAATGGAAAAATGGAATTAATCCTGCCAAAGGTAAAGCATCCAGAATTAATAGCAAGTGGAGCGATGCAGAAATTAAAGCTAAATTGACAGAACTAGGGTTTTTGGGAGGAGAAACTAAAAAAATAGAAAAGAAAAAGGAAGAGAAGGTTGTAAAAAAATATTCACTAGAGGGTGAAAGATCTTTAGCATTAAGCTGGGAAGGTTATTCAGATTTAATTGCTGGAACTGTAGAGTTTAGTGAAGCAGATTATAAAGGCACATTAAATTTAGCTCTACCTAATAATGATGGAACTTGTGAAGGTTCATATTCTCTACAAGCAGATGGCAAAGGTACTTGGCAGATTTCTTGCACAAACAGTATGGGAGCAGCGGGAACTCTTAAATGGATCAAAGATGGCGGTGTAACTGGAATTGGAAGAGATTATTCTGATAAAAAAGTTAAATTTACAGTTTCTACAAAAAGTTAAAAAAATTTTTCATAAATAATTTATGAAACAAAAAGGCTTTACACTAATAGAGTTATTGGTCGTTGTTGCCATCATTGGAATATTAGCTGCTGTAGGAGTAGTTGCGTATAGTGGGTATACAGCAAGAGCCAAAGATGTAACTATTAAATCTAATCATGATTTGGTTGTAAAGTTTTTAGTAACCAAATCTATGGATTGTGAAATTGGTAGTGAAGCAATGTTTAAAGACGCTTCAGGAAATAATGTTACTTATAGCTGCAGTTCGAACAGTAAATCAGATTTTGCCAATAAAGTACTAGCTCATGTGAATAATAATGTTTGTACAAATGTTTATAGACCAACGAGAGGATGCATGGTGCTCACGGGTGGTTATATTGAAGAAGCTATTGCCGTTGATATAAACACAGGTCTTAATAAGTGTAAAATTTATATAAGAACTTATGTTGACAAAGAATTAAACCCAGATCTTTGGGACACTTCATCTTCATTAAGAAAGTCACAAGTAAATCCTGGAGATGTTGGATCATACGGTGGAATAGTATTTGAAATGCCGGGTTGGTGCTAATCATAATTACATAAAACTTCTAATGGAAAAATTTTTATTTATAAATATTATAATTTCAGCCTTAAATACTTTTATTATTGTTTATGCTTATTCACTTAATTTTTTTCCACAAAAATGGCGAAAGAAAGTAAACCAAGATACCATTGTTGGATTAGCTTTAATATTTTCTACAATGTTAACGATGTTTGCCTGGGTAATTTTTTTTTACTATAAACTATTTTAGTAATTACTCTTCCAAGAACTTCTATAAGTTGCAGATCCTGATGATGAAGCTTTACCAGTTACTAAGTCTTTCTTCCCACTTTGTGCTTCACCAGCGATGTTGGCAAAGAAAGTGTTTCCAAAGAAAACAATTTTAGACAATACTCCACTTCCAACAAATAAGCAGTTTTGCATACTCTTATTTCCACTACTTTTTCCAAGTGATCTTCTTGATACATCTGTACCACAAACTCCATCTCTAGCACATATGTACGCATCTCCTAAAAAGCATCTATTAAGCCCTGTTGTTGGTTCATAAACTGGGAAAAATACATTTCCGGATTTTGCGGTTGGTTCAGCAGTTGTTTTAGCAAAATTTGGTAAAATAGCGTACCAGCCTTTGTCAGCAGTTTTAGGACAGTGAACGCCATTAGTGTCATTAGTAGTATTTTTACATTTTGTAATGTCGTCAGCTTTTGTAGGAACTGCAACATCTCTATAATATGGATAGTGAGGGTCTTTGATACCTAATAGATAATTTGAAACTCCAGGAGTAGTGTCATTTATCCTATCATAATCACCCGTACCTCCAAACAACCATATTCTTCCTCTTTCATCTTTTGCTACATCCATTGAGTGATACATGTATCTTCCATTTGCTTTTGACGATCCTGCAGTAAATAAAGTTGTGCTATCGAACATTTTAATCGTATTATTAAGGTCATCAGTAGTCTGATTTGTTAAATTAAATTTTGTAATTTTTCCTTCAAGATCGTTTATATATAACATTGCACCAGACCAATTAACATTGTCTTGTTCTGGAGTAATCAACATTGGCGATCCCGGTGTTGAATTTACAATTTCACCTGCTGCTAAATCTTCTATATCTAATACTTTAGATTCACTTGGTGTACCTTTATTCTTATTATAATCGTAAACACCAGCGTATAATCTTCCAGGGTTTAGTGTGTCTTCTAAATCAACAATTGTTAAGTTTGAACCAACACCTTCAAACTGTGTTCCAAATCCACCACCCATTACAGCAACATAAATATCATCTATAATAGTATTATCTCCAGCTCCTTTATCAGGTATTCTAAAGATTCTAGGATCAGACCAGGTTTGGCCTAATGTACTATAGTCGTATTCAGGGTGTGTTAGAACCCCAGTTGCTTTAGACCCTGGTTTGATTATAACTCCAAGTTCCGAACTTGTGTTAGTGTCTCCAGTATCAGCAGAATAAGTCATTTCATGAACAAAAGTTATAACAGTATCTCCATTTCCATCTGCTGATACAGTAAATCTAGTATACTCTTTATCATCTTTTATTATTTTTAAATCATTTTTGCTTAATCCTTGCACAGGCAATGTCCATTTTTTACTTTTATAACATGATGTTGTTAAGTCACCGCTGCCATCCCTTGTTTCCTGACAAGTACTAGAGATGCTGTTGTTCATATTCCATGCACTTGTTACTTCAATGGATTCACTAAATGAAGCCAATGAATATGAAGTTGCAATGTAATCATAATTGTGAACACCTCCATTGTGATCTACCCTGTAAACTTTGTTATTAATTATATCATTATAAATTGAGTACCAGTGAAGAGGTTTGTCTGGATCTGTTACATCTAATACACTAAAACCAGAACCGCCTCTACCGTAAGGCACAAATAAAATTGTATGCCAATCGTGCTTCGTTGCTCCAGGAGCTTTAAGATACACATCATGTTGGACAATTGATCCATCCACACCAAAGATTGCGTTTGATCCTCCTCCTTCTGGTTGATTTAAATTTGTATTCATTACTAATGGTAAATTTGGAGCAATTAATGGTGGTATAAATGCCCATTTTTCTACACCTGTTTTCGTATCAATTGCATGAAGCATTCCGCTATTAGATCCAGCATAAAGCACTTCATCTCTATTTGCTAAATTCCCAGATCTAGCCCATGTACTGTAATTATTTTTTGATCTCCAGTATGATTCTTGACGAGTATTAGTAAAAGCAGTGTCTGCTACTGGTGGACCAACCACAACAAGTTGAGAGTGATAGATATCTCCCATCGGACTATCTCTTGTTGCGGTCATATTGCAACCCTTCTTATAAGTAAAATAATCTGTTCCTCTTACAAAATTAATTAATCCTTTTGTATCATCAGCTATTCCATCAACTACTCCAGGTGATGAAGCACACCTTTTATTATGCGTAGTTCCATCAGCATTAGTGCTATCTTTATGGTAGTCTAAAACTTCATGTCCGAACAAATTAAATAGATTTCCTATTGCAGTAGAATTTGTATCCACAAAGTTATTATAGTTTGTTTTGTAATCTACTCCGTCTAATACAGTCCATATTTTTCTACTTGCTGGCGATGGTAGCTTTTCTTTAGCAGACCAGTTGCTAGAATGTTTTTCATCAAGACTACCGTTTCGATTTATTCTGATTTTAGCAATTGTTCCTGTCCACTCCTTATTCTGCATGTAGTCAAAACTAGCTTGGTATAATGAACCTCCCTCTGTAATCGTTGCTGTTATTGCGGGTGCTGTAAATGATAGTTTTGTTGCAATAATTTGTGATATTGCGGCTTTTAATTCTGATTTTAGTTTCTCAGCAGTTTTTGCTTCTATTGCATTTTTTGTTCCACCAGCTTTTGCTATTTTTTGAAAGTTTTTTAAACCATTAGAACTAATTCCTGTTCCAAACGCTACAGCAAAAGTTTTTATTTTTAAATTTCCTTTATATAAGCTTTTTACTTTACTTTCAGCGGCTGAATGATTGTACCAATCTCCATCACCAATAACCATAACATAACTATTTTGACAAGGTGATTTTGTATCAACCGGAGAGTAGGTTCCGTTAGTATAATATTGCTGAGCAATTTTCATAAAAGCATTAGCGTCAGTTCCACCTCCTGGATTTACTGTATGTATCATTCCAGCAATTTTTGCTGCCCCTCCTTTAAAGATTGGAACTTTTAAACAATTGTAGTTGTTGCAAGGAGATGCATTTCCTGTTCCTGTTTTGTGATTACCATTCCATCTAGTAAAACCTGCTGAACCGTGAGCCCAATAAGCAAATCCAAAATTAACCCCAGATGTTAAGGATGCATCAGTTACTATAGATTTAATTGCCGCTGCTGCTGCTTGCATTCGAGTTGTTGGTGCGCCACCAAAATTTTTAAGCCATCCACCATTGTTATCAAAAATCTGCACAGATCCTTTGTTCAGATCAGCTGCTATTAATCTGTTGTTAGTTGAGTCCCAACCCAAACCCCAAGGGTAATAAAAATAAGTTGCAGTTGCACTACTACTGTTAGCGCTTCTTGAACCCCTATCCCAATTTGACGAATATCCAGTACCGTTACTATTTACAGTAATACTCCTCAAGTTGCTCATAATCCAAGATAATGCGAATAAGTTATTTGGGTTATTAGGATTGGCCTCTAGACCAACATAATAACCTACATTATAATTAAATTGGGTGTATGAATTTTGTGGACATCTGCTACCAGAAGTACTCAACGTAGATCTATATATTCTAGGGCTTCTATAAAAATAAAAATAACCTCCACTTACAGTCGAACCATAATTATATTTAAAATTAGTATTAAGACTACAGTTATTCATAGAGTGATTTGACAAATTAATTGTTTTAAATCCATTAGCTCCTCCCACATATAAATAACCTGTGGTTTGATCGATCGTCATATTATATGGATAAAAACCTAAATAATATTTTCTTACACATTTTCCAGTCATTGCATTAATAGCTACAACAGACCTTTCATAATAAGCTGTGGTGTAATAAACATCGTTATAAACTTCTCCACTATAAGAGTAGGAGGTTTTACATTGGTTACTACCTTCATGCTGAACATTACCTTTACCAGATATACCGTTATTACCAAAACCACTGTCAAGTGTTGCTGTGTCATAAACAAATTTTTTAACTCCATCCCTGTTATATTGTGAAACTAAAATATCACCATTGCTATCGGCATCAGCATCGTAAGGGTATCTCATTGCAGTCGTACCACCACTCATACGCCAACCCATACTTCCTGATTTATCCAACAAGATTAATACGTTTGCCGGAACATCTCCAGGTCCACTTCCAGGAGGTAAGGCTTTTGCAAATAAGCTTTCACTTAAAGTAAAAGTAAATAAAAAAACAGCTAAAATTAATTTTTTAATTTTCATTACTACTTTCTAATAGTTCCATTTCCATCTTTGCATAAAATTCCATTAGTTTTTTATCAAACGCTGGAGTAGAGATATAAAGTTGTTCATCTAAAGTTCCATCATCATTCAGGAGTCTTCGATAAACAATAAATTCATTAGTTTTTTCAATTACTTCAAACCCAATGTAAGACTTTGGGTTTTCAGTTGTGTCGAATTTTCCATAAACTTTTTTAGTATACTTCATTAATGTTAATTTTTCTGAGACATGATTTTTTTCATCATTTAAAGCCACAAAATTAATTGCTATAAGAGAATCATTTAAAAACTTATACTCAATACCAATGTCATCTAATTTTTCATTTGGGCAGATATCGTTTGCAAGTATAGGAAAAACTTCTAGTCCAGGATATTGTAAAGGAAAAGATCTTCCTCCAATTTTTTCCTCAAAACCAATTTTACTGTCTCCAAATCGAGCTTTAAAGTTACATGCTGAATAAGCAGAGGAACTAAAAATAAAAAACAAAAGTAATATTTTGGCAATTATTTTCATAATTTTTCAATAATGTACTTTTTAATCAGCAATAATTAAAGTGGTTTTATAACCATAATGATTTATCATTTTGGGAGAATAATTGTACTTTCTAAGGCTACAACCATACGTTTCACGTTAGAATTTATTCCACAACCATAAACTCTATAGGCCATACCATTTTTACCACTTTCTTGTTGTTGTTTTTTAATACTAGAACCACTGCCTCTATACGTTGCATCACCAAGTCTTATGACAAAATATTCAAAAAAAAATGCTTTTAACGCTTCAGCTTCTTTTTTTTCTTGGTCGTCTGTATTACTACCAAAACTATCTAAAATTAATTCTCCAAAATTCCAACTTTCTGCACCAACAATTCCATCTTTTTTTAGCTTTGCACGATCCAAATCAGGAAAACTATTATAACAAATATTATTGGATAGTTTCTTAAAATTAGCATCAGAATTGTCGTAATTTTTTTTAACCATTTCACCTTCCCATTTACCTGATTGCCACTCATTAAGTGGTAATTTCGCTTTTGATTTATCTCTGTCTACTCCGTTAGCTTTCCATGGTCCTTCAGCTAGATTTAAAACATATTTTTCTCCTTGGAACAAAGCTGTTTCAGCAACATAAAAGGTTTGTTGAAAATCATCGCTTGTATTGTTGCTTTGATGATCTCCTGAAGAAATCAAGATCAATGATCCACCCATCAATGACATTACAAGTAAAAGCACAAGTGATAAAACTAAAGCAAATCCTTTTTCATTTTTTCTATTCATTATAATCCTAAATTTCTTGCATGCGCTGTAACTATAATTGTATCTCGTAAATATTTATCAATTTTTTTAAAGTTCCTAGTGCTATCATTAAGAGCAAAAATATCTCTTTCTTTTTTTTCTCTATAAAACTTTTGTGTTGATCTTACGGTTAAGGCAATATCAACAGTTCTTATATCGTAGATTTTGTCTTTATTTGCATTGCTTGGTCCAGGTGGTGGATTAATGAGTTTTCCATTTGCATCAACTGCATTAAAAATAAAATCTTGCACATGGTCAATTATTTTTTCTTTAAAATAAGTTTCTGCATTACCATCTGTAGCAGGATTATCCCAAGTTTTTGAAGTTAAATTCCATTTTTTTTTTGTTTTAAAGATTGCAAATGCATCTATAGTTTTGCCACCAGATTTTTCTTTATCAATTATTTTAGATTTTGCACATTCATAGGTAACTTTGTATCTTGTGTAAGTGTATCTTTTACCTTCTGCTTTTGTTTTGTCATAGTCAGCATCTCCATAAACAATATCAATTTTGTCACATTCAAGTCCAAATCTAGAAGTTTTAGTTATTAAAATTGGTTGAAATTCATCTGATGCTTGAACAGTATCTCCAAAATGTTTAAATCCTGCGATCCTAACATCTCTTAACAACATTCCTAGGATATCTCTTCCAGACTGACTAATTTTTGCTTTATCAGTAACTTGTTGAAAGACACTATTTACTGCATTATAAGATGAAAACATTGCAGCCATCATTACAACTGAAATTACAATTCCAATTAAAATTTCAATTAATGTAACGCCAGCTATGTTTTTTAATTTTTTTTTCATTAATAAATTTGAAAATAAAGATAGCTCTTCTTTGTTTTTGCTACTTCTTTACCTGTAGCATCTATTTTTGTTCCTGTAGTTGGTATATTTGCTTCCATTTTCCCTATAATAATTTTTTCTGGACCATGAGCTAATTTGAACTCCTCTGTATTATTAGTGTATCTACAACCGTTTTTGCAAATATCATAAATTTTTAAAAATTTTATATCTTGCGTTGCATTTCCTCCTTTACATTTAATTCTTTTTGTTGAAAAACGGTTTTCCCATTTTTGAAATTTATTTTCCTGTGCATTATTATGTGTTCCGCTGGATGAAGTTCCCGACGAACATGATCCCATTTTCCATGAGGTAAAGTCGGTTTTTCTTTGAGTAACTAAATAATCATACAATCTTACTCCAGCATTTTCTGATAATTTGTCACTAATTACATCTTCAGCTACCATGCTAACCAAGTAGTTTGTTTTGGTTCTTTCTCCAGAAACGTCAACTGATTGCACAGAGTAATTCACCATTTGAAACACTGCTACAAATCCAATCCCTACTATCACTGTAGAAATTAAAGCTTCAATAAGTGTTATTCCTTTTTCTTTTAATCTATTACTGTCTAGTCCAAGCACTTCCACTCCATTTAAATTTACTTATGTTACCAAATCTTGACCATTCTACCAAGTATGCAGGTTTTTCTAAACCATCTCCTTCTGTTGTAGCACATTTTTTTCCTGTTATTTGTGCATTATCCCATGAGCAAATTATTATATAATTGTCTGATAATCTTCCTTCTATATTTACATTTAAATTACTCGACATACTTCCGTCTTTTTGAAAATATTTACCATTTTGTGAAAAACAAACTGTACCAATACTATCTATTTGTATGGCAATTGTTTTTTCATCACTTTCATATTGATCAATTTCATTCACATCAAAAAAATTTGAAGTAGTTGCGGTCGAACACTCAGGGCTAATTCCATTATTTAAGTTAGTATTATATTTTTCAGGCCTTTGGCCTTTTGTTATAAATTCAACTTTTGATGTAGATGGCTTTATATAAATTTGTACAAAAGGAAATGAGCCTCTTTGTGCTTGAGTGTTTATGGTTGTTATAAAATTTGCAACTTTAATTGCTACATTGCCAACCTCTCTATCTTTTTTCCATGATGTAAAGCCTGGATAAGCAACAGCGGAAACAACTGATACAATTACTATGACAACAAGCAATTCTAAAAGTGTAAAGCCTTTAATGTCCTGATCTTGCGGCACCTTGATCTATTTTTCCTGATTTAACTAATTCTTCTAGGGATTTTTCCATAGTGATCATACCATCTCTAACTGCAGTTTGCATTATGCTCGGTATTTGGTGAATCTTGGCTTCTCTGATTAAGTTTTGAATTGGAGGAGTACATTTCATTACTTCAAATGCACCAACTCTTCCTTGTCCATCTTTTGTTTTTAATAACATTTGTGTTATTACCATTTTTAAAGATGTAGAAATTTGTGCACGAATTTGTTCTTGTTGTTCTGGTGGGAACACATCAATTATTCTATTTATGGTGCTTGGAGCACCACTAGTATGTAAAGTTCCAAAAACCAAGTGACCAGTCTCAGCTGCTGTTAGTGCTAGACTAATTGTTTCAAGATCTCTCATTTCTCCAACAAGAATTACATCAGGATCTTCTCTTAGCGCTGCCTTTAAAGCTGAAGCAAAAGTCTTTGTTTGTTTTCCAACTTCTCTATGAGAAATTATACTTCTATTATCTTTATGAATGAATTCTACAGGATCTTCTACAGTTACAATATTTGCTGATCTAGTTTTATTTATTTCATTTATAATTGCAGCAAGTGTTGTTGATTTTCCTGAACCTGTTGGTCCTGTGACTAAAACCAAACCTTTATGAAAATCTACAACATCATAAAGTGATTGTGGTAAATTAAATTGATCCATTTCAGGAATTTTGCTTTCAACTCTTCTAAGAACAGCGGCCGGTCCATTAATTGTTTTGTAAAAATTTGCTCTGAATCTAAGACCGCCTAACATCACCGCCGAATCTAATTCGTGAGTAGTTTCAAATCTTTGTGTTTCAACTTCATTGCAATTCATTGACATTAAATCTTTTAAATCTTGTTCTTTAACTTCCACTTCTTTGACCAT
This sequence comes from uncultured Pelagibacteraceae bacterium, assembly GCA_902587735.1. Taxonomy (GTDB): domain Bacteria; phylum Pseudomonadota; class Alphaproteobacteria; order Pelagibacterales; family Pelagibacteraceae; genus Pelagibacter. The sequence goes on along the minus strand of CACIML010000001.1, from coordinate 29,894 downwards.
TATAATTTCGCCGGTTTGTCTATAAGCCAATGGAGATCCTGCCCTAATATGGAAATCAGAAATTTTTTTATTATTTTTTGCTAAATCTTCTAGTTTTTCAAACATAATTAATATTTTACTCTTTATATTTATTACTTTCACTGTTTTAAATGAAAAAAAAACAACTATAAACTTCAATTTTTTGAGAATTTTTCATAAACATAGCTTAAAATTCAGATTTTAATAAAGGATTGATTGTGCCTATTTTAGGCTGTACCATACCCATTAAGGGGAGAATAAAAACTAAAATGAGTTTAGAAAAAGCTACAATGAACATAGACAAAGTGGTTTCTTTTAAAGAAGCTGTTAAAGAAAAAGGTCAAAAAGAGCCTATTTTTTCTCAAGGACTTTACAATTGGGTCATGTTTATTCTCTCTTTATATACAAGAGTACGTGAAAATTTAAAGATAGACTATGAATCCTTCGTTATACTTCAGGTTGTTGTTAGCCATTCTTTATATGAAATAAATAAATCAGGAACTAAAACATTTGCAGAACTTGAACAACAAATGACAGAGATTGGAAAAAACAAAAAAGCAAAGAATAACAAGTTAACTTTTGCGAGTATTGCAGATGTTCTTCAGCTTCCAAGAGAAACAGTTAGAAGAAAAGTATTAAATCTAGGTAAAAAAAATATTTTACTTAATAACACTGAGGATGGAATTAAACTTGGTACAGCGTATAAAACAATCTATAAAGAATTTGTTACAGAAACTACTTTAGACTTAAGTATTTTGCTTAAAAAATGGAAAAAGAGTGGAGCGCTTGAATATTTATTGGAGATAAAAAAATAATCATGAGTAAATTTTTTTACGCACTGTATGATCTAGCAAATTCAGCTTATACCATGATTATTATTACATTTGTAACATCAGCTTACTTCGCAAATCAAATTGTTGGTGACCCACAAATAGGAGCAGCTTATTGGCAATGGACTGCTGGCATTTGTGGAATCATAATTGCATTGAGCGGACCTTTCCTTGGAGCTCTGGCTGACAGAAAACCTAAAGGTAAAATAAATTTCTTACAAATATTTACTTTACTTTGTATCTTAACAACTTGCCTCTTCTGGTTTGCGAAGCCAAACCAAAATTATATTTTATTTACTTTAATTATTTTTTTTATTTCAAACTATTGTTACGAAGTTGGATCTATATTTTATAATTCATTATTAAAAAAATGTTCTAATGAAAATAATATTGGAAAAACTTCTGGCTTTGGTTTTGCTTTAGGTTACATTGGATCTGTTCCAATAATATTATTAACATTATATTTATTTGTTTTACCTGAAAGAGTTCCCTTCGGATTAGATAAAAATAATTTTGAACACATAAGATTCATTCCCATTGTTGTTGCGCTTTGGTTTTTGTTTTTTTCTTTACCAATGATTTATTATTTCAAAAAAAAAATATTTTATGATGAAACTTATACCTCAGTTCCAGTATTTAAAAAAATTATAGAAATAATTTGGCAAAATAAATTTACTTCTACTGGAAAATTTCTTTTAGCAAGAATGATTTACTCTGATGCTTTAATTGTACTCATAGCAGGTGGTGGTGTTTATGCTTCAGGTGTTTTTGGTTTTACTCCAAGTGAGTTATTAAAACTGGCAATCGTTGGAAACATAATTGCTTTCGTTGGAGTTTTGCTTGGTGGATATTTAAATGATAAAATTTCTTCCAAAATAATTATTTTAGTTTGTATCGCAGTCTTAACAGGTACAGTCTTTTATGGATCTATGATTGCACAAACAAAAAATGAATTTTTTTATAATGTTATGGTCATTTCTTTTTTTATTGGTTCTATACAAAGTGCAAGTAGAGTAATGATGACAAATTTGCTAAATAGAAATGATTTAGGAAAAGGTTTTGGTTTGTTTAGTTTTTCAGGACGTGTAACTGCCTTTGCTGGACCATTAACAGTTGGAACTTTAACATATCTATATTCTCAAAGGATTGGCTTCCTTTCAGTTTCTATTTTTTTTATTTTAGGATTTATACTGATGACAACTGTTAAAAATGTATAATTATAAAAAAAAAGTAGTTTTTAATTAAATTTCTACTAATAATTGAAATTTTATAAAAAAATTTACCATTTTTTAGGTTTTCAAATTACAACCTAAGGTATTTTGATAGTTTTTACTTTTAAAAAAAAATAATTTTACAATTTAAACTCTAATATTTTGAAATTTAAAAAAAATTATTAAACTCTAACACAATGATATTTAACTCTAACACAAAAAATATATTTTAAGTTGAAAAATCTAAAAACGTTGATTTTATTATGTTTTTTAATTTTTTAAAAATTATTTTTACTCTAACACAAAATATTTTTCTTTGAAAAACTAACATTGTGTTAGAGTTTTTGCTTTTTGTGTTAGAGTTAACAAAAAAATTATAAAATATTCAAAAAATATATATTTTTTGTAAAATTTAAAAAAACGTTGATTTTATTATCTAATTTGCACTTTTTTTTAATTTTGACCCAATATGAGCATACAACTTTTAATTTTGTGTTAGACATTCTTCTAATTTGTGTTAGAGATTCATATGATTTGTGTTAGAGAAAATTATATTTTTAAAAATTTATGAGCGACGAAGAAAAAGATAAAATTAATTTAGAAGATAAAGTAGAAGAAGTTGTTAATGAAAAAGATCAACTTGAAGGAGAATCTGCTAAACCTGAAAGTCAGACTACTGAATCTTCTGATTCTGCTACCGTTGACGATGAAAATAAAACTGAAGTTCAATCTAAAGTAGAAGAAAAAAAAGAAAACGAAGTAATTCACAAAAAAGATGGAAGATTACATATATATGTAAGGCAAGATAAGTACAAAGGTGAACTAAAATCAAAAAATTGGGTTGGCAGACTATATATTGATGGAAAGCAAAAGATTTCTTCATCAGGTACTCCTAATCTAGATGATGCAATACCGATATTAGAGAAGTGGTTTGATTTTGTTCATGCAAGTAAAGAAAAAGAAGAAAAAATTTCTCAAGAAACAGCGCAAACAACAAGTGAACAACCTTCTATCGCGCCAAAACAGACAACGCCACCAGTAATAGAAACATCTGAACAAACAGAATCTGTTACTGAAGCAGAAAAAAAACCAGAACTTGCCACTGAAGATGTTGTTTCAACTCAAGCAGAACCTAAAAAAGAGTCTTTAGAAACAAAATCCGCTTCAAACATTCTCGAAAAATTTAAAAATATTAAATTTAAAAAACCAAGTTTTGGGAAACAAGATTCAGTAGCAAAAAATTCATCATCAGGAAAAAAAGGTATTAGAAAAAAACTTGAAAGTTTCTTTAAGGCAAAACTTGGAAAATCTGCTGTTCAAGGAGAAGAAATAGTTGGTGTTGAACTAGCTGCAACAGAGATAAGATTAGCTCAATTATCTAATAATAAAAACAATCAATGGGTTTTAGATAAATTTTTTATTCATCCAGTAGAAGGATTGCCTGATAATTCCACTGTTTTAGAAAATCCAGATAAAATTGCCGGAGAACTTCAAGTAGCATTACAAAAATCAAAAATCACCACAACTAACGCGGCAATAGCAATTCCGGTTACTAGTGCAATTATTAGAGTGGTTACAGCACCTTTAATGAATGAAGAGGAGTTAAAAAAAGCAATTGATACAGATTCACTTTGGGAAAATTTAGTACAGTTAACAGATAATTTAAATGACTATTCTATTTTTCATCAAGTGATTAATAAAAATAAAACTGCAAACACAATGGATATTTTATTTGTTGCATCAAAATTATCAGACATAAATAGTTATACATCTATAATTAAAAAAGGTGGATTAAATGCAGTGATAATTGATGTTAAATGTTTCGCACTTAAATCTGCAGTGGACCAAATTAATCAAATCGGTGGATCCATTGAAGAAAGTAATTTAACAGCAGTATTAGAATTTGGATTAGATGAAAATTATGTAATGATATTATATGAAAACAATCCAATCATTACAGATATTTTTATTAGAGGTCAGGATAGAACTACATTGTTAAATTCAGATAACCAAGAAGAGATGGATGCTTTAGTTAGAAGATATACCACACAAGTAAAACAAGCTATTCAAGATTTTGAAACAAAATATGAAAAAAGAATTCGTAGCTTAAGAGTTGTTTCAAACTTAAAAAACGTCAATACATATCTAGGAAGCTTTAGAAAAAATTTAGTTAATACTGGTTTTAATTTATTTGATCCTATTAAAGAAATTAAAGTTCCAGCTCAGATTGAAGAAAGAGTTAATATAGAAAACAGATCATATCTTTCAACAGTAATAGGATTAGCATTTAGAAAACTTGATGTGTTTGGCTACTACAAATTTGTAACTGCAGTAAAAAATATTAACTTGCTACCTAATAGACATAGTATGATAGCACAAAAGAAAGCAAAGATTTTTTCTAACTTTGCTTTTAAAGGAGTAGTTGGAGCAGTCGTAGCTATCTATGTAATTTTATTTGCTTTTTCATTTTGGCAAATTCAAACTTTAAATAAAAAAATAACAGATTATGACCAGGTAGTTCAAGAGCACGAATTAAAAACTTTAGAAAAAAATAAATATGCAAAAGAAGTTGCAATTATAATTAAGTCTTTAAAACTGAGCCAATCAATTCAATCGAATAAAAAATTTAGCTTTAGAATACTAGCACAGATAGCTTCTGCAGTGCCTAAAAGAGTTAAATTTAACTCAATTGACTATGATGGATCAAATCAAATTGTAATTGTAGGCATAGCATCTACAGACCAAGATATTTTAAAACTTATAAATAATTTAAATTCTAAAAAATTAATTTTACAAGCTTCCCTTGCAAGCATGATGTTGCCTGAAGGCGAAGAAGCGGGAAAACCAAAAATGAAAGGCTTCAGGATAGCCTGTGTTGTGGAGGATATTTAAATGGATTTAAAAAACATAGATTTAAAAAATATAAAACTAGAAGATATTAAAGCAAAATTAGAATCAATTGATAAAAAGACTTTAATTAAATATGGAGCTGGTTTTTTTGCAGTTCTTATATTTTTAATTGGTTATTATTCTATCTTAAATCCTATAGTTCAAAAAAAGAAAGAAACATTTCAGGACAAAGTATTAAAACAAGAAGAAATTAATCAGATGAACACAGAAATAACTACTTATAAAAAAACTATTAAGAACAAACAGCCAGAATTTAATGAGAGTTCTAAGCTATTCCATTCAAAAGCTGAGGTTGAAGGTTTATATAAAAGTTTAAGTAGATATGCTGGAGTAAACGGACTTGTTATATCAAAAATTGAGAAGAAAAAACCAAAAGCCGTATTAAAAGAAGGTGTTGCTGAACAAGCTGAAAATATGACCGAAATGCAAAATGTTTCTTATTACAAAATTCCAGTAACATATGAAATAAAAGGGAATTTTTTAGGCTATATTAAGTTCAAAAGAGCCTTAGCAAAATCTAAAAAAATGCTTAATTTTGATAAAGAAACAATAAGTATAGTGCAAAACGATTCAACTGGAGCTATAATAGCAACAGGTGAGTTAACAATAGTGGGATTACCAGATGAATTTTTTTAAAAATTTTATAATAATTTTATTTGTACTTTTATTTTGCAATATAACATTTGCAGATAATCATGACACAGATTCTGGAACTGAAAATACAAATACAACTGTTGAATTTGAAGAAGAAGTTCCGCTGAATGATCCTTTTGCTGGAAATGAGGGCACAACTACATTTTCCAATACAACAACTGATTTAGAACCAGAGGAATTGGAAAATGAAATGAGTTTATATAAATATAAATTAGCAGGTTTAATTTCTGGAAACTATGAAAGCTACATTTCACTGGTTAATGCTTCAGGAGATGTTATTACACTTTCACTTTTTCAATATTTAGGCGATATAAAATTAGTTGATTTAAGATTGACTGAAGCCATTTTTCAAAAAGAAGATAAAACTTTTATGATTATAGATTTTAATAATCAGATAAGGGAAACAAATGAATATTAAAAAATTTATTAATTTATTTGTTTTATTACTTTTGATTTCATTTTTAAATGGTTGTCAAAATTTAAAAAATGTGAATAAACCATTTAAGCATAATACACCATTAATTAAAGACGATATTAGAAAAACAGGCAAAACTGAAATTTCAAAAACTCTTGATATGGGTCCTAAACCTGTAGAAGGTGACACAAGAAAATTGAAAAAAAGAAAAAAAATATCATCTGAAGCTCAGAAAAATTATCTATTAATTCCTGACACGTTCCCATTATTAAAACAAAGAATTACTTTGAAGTTTAAGAATTTAGACTTTAAGGAAACAATGAAATTGATGGGTAAAATAGGAGAAATAAATGTTTTGGTTGGAGATGAAGTAGCAGGAGCGATTAGCGCTGAGTTAATAGATGTTCCATGGGATAAAGCATTCCAAGCTTTGCTGGATATGAAAAATTATGCATCTGACATAGATGTTACTAGTAATTTGATTAGAATTCACTCACCTGAAACATTGACTTCGCAAGAATCATATAAATCTGAAAGAGCGGCTGCTGTTAAGAATAAAGTTGAGTTGGAGGATAGTGTTGAACCAATATATTCAGAAATATTTAGATTATATTATATTTCTCCTGCACAAGCAAAAGCGACTATTGATGAATTATTTACATCTACCGGTGAAGGATCTTATTCACCCATACAAGTTACAGAAGAATCAACAACACGATCAATTATTGTAAGAGGTAAAGAAAAAGATTTAGATGTTGTTGATAAGGTAATTAAAGAGATAGATGTAAGAACCAAACAAGTTTTAATAGAAGCTTTTATTGTTGAAGCTAACTCACTATTTGAAAGAGCTCTTGGATCAAGATTGGGTGGATTTTATACTAGAAATGGAAAAAGAGTGGGCGGTATTACAGGATCAAGTTCAGAAGCAACTTTGGACACTGATTCAGCTGCTATAGGTTCTTCCACAGACTCGATTACAAGTTTTCCAGCTATTGGCGCAACAAGTGGTATTGGAATTTTAAGACAAACAGGTTCAGCAGCACTTAAATTAGAAATTACAGCACTTGAAAGCATAGGTATGGCTAAAACAATATCTAATCCAAAAGTATTTACTTTAGACAACCAAGTAGCAACAGTTACCCAAGGAGAAGAAATACCGTATCAAACCACGTCTGAAGGAACAACATCAACTTCATTTAAAGAAGCAGCTTTAAAGTTAGAAGTTACACCAAGTATAATCGGAGATGGAAATGTCTTGTTAAATATAAAGGTTAATAATGACACTCCTAATAGAGCAGCTGCATCTGATGAACCACCGATAAACAAAATGGAAATAGTTACTAAATTACTAGTTGCAGATGGTGATATTGTTGTAATTGGCGGAATTAAAAAGAATGAATTATCTAATAGTAAGAACCAAACTCCAGGACTTGGCAATGTTCCTATAATAGGTAATCTCTTTAAAGGTAAGTCAAATTCTGATAACCTAAATGAATTATTGGTGTTTATAGCTCCAAGAATTTTATAAAATGCTAAAAATTAGTAGAGAGTCTGAGGTTAATCTAATTAACATCTTAATTGATAAAGATGTTATCTCAGGAAAAGATTTACCAAATATCAAAAAATTATCCAATGAGGGAGAAAAATCACAATTAGAAGCTGTTTTTGAACTTAAATTAACTGATGAAGATAAAATTTTAGATTTATTGGTTAAAGATCAATCATTAGAAACTGTTGACTTAACAGGAATGGAAGCCTCTAAAGATTTACAAAAAATTTTACCCGCAAATTACATAAATATGAATTTTATTGCGCCTTTTAAAATTGAACCTGATGGAAAAACTCTTCATATTGCAATTTCTGATATTTCGAAATTAAGTTTAATGAGAAATCTTAAAACAATTACAAAAAAAAACATTGAACTTCACGCGGCCAAAGTTTCTCAAATTTCAGACTTTATTGACAAGTTATTAAAAGATAACAAAACAACAATTAAGTCTATAAAAGAAAAAAATGCAAAAGAACAAAAAGAAAAAACAAAAACTTTTGATTCTGATCTTGCTGAAGCTGGCGAAGTACTAGAAAATAAACCAGAAGAAGATATAGAAGCACTTGAAAATGAATCGGAAGTTATAAAATTTTCAACAGCCGTTGTTGCTGAAGCAATTAAACTAGGGGTTTCAGATATTCATATTGAGCCATTCAGATTTTCATCCAGAGTTCGTTATAGATTAGATGGTATGCTTACATCACAGGAAAAATTTAATAAATTTTTACATGATAATTATGGTGCAGTAGTAACAAGATTTAAAATCATGGGAAAACTTGATATTGCAGAGAGAAGACTACCTCAAGATGGTGCCATTCCTTTTAAAATAGAAGGAAAAGTAGTCGATCTTCGACTTTCTATTTTACCAACAGCTACCAATGAAAGAATAGTAATGAGGATTCTAAATAAAGATGCAGGTGATATTAGTTTAGAACAATTAAATTTTGAAGAAACAGATTTAAAAAATTTAAGAAAAGCAATCCATGGAACACAAGGTTTAGTACTGGTCACAGGTCCAACAGGATCAGGTAAAACAACCACTCTTTATAGTATTCTTAAAGAAGTATCCAAACCACACTTAAATATTTTAACTGCTGAGGATCCAGTTGAGTATGAATTAGATGGTGTGGGCCAAGTACAAATAAAAGATGATATTGGTTATGATTTTGCAAGAGCACTTCGATCTTTTTTAAGGCAAGACCCAGAAATAATTTTAGTTGGAGAGATGAGAGATAAAGAAACTGTTGATATAGGATTAAAAGCTGCACTTACTGGTCACTTAGTTTTTAGTACACTCCACACAAATGATGCTCCGAGTACAATTACTAGATTACAAAATATGGGAACACCTGACTATTTAATAAGTGCTGCTGTAAGTTTGGTATTAGCCCAAAGATTAGCAAGAAAAACCTGCATAGAGTGCAGAGAACCAGATCCAGATGTAAGCCCTAAAGCGTTAGCAGAATTTGGTTTTACTGTTGAACAGGCTTCAAGAGCAAAAGTTCAAAGAGGCAAAGGATGTCCAAAATGCAAAGACTCAGGTTATAAAGGTAGAATGGGTATTTACGAAATTTTAAGTGTTACAAAACAAATTAAGGAAGCAATACTTAGAAAAGCAACAACACCAGAATTAAAAAAAATTGCCCTTGCTGAAGGTTTTAGGACTATGCAAGATATGGGACGTGAATTAATATTAACTGGAGATTTAAATTTCAGAGAGTATGAACGTGTCTTATCTCTGGAACAATAATGTCATCTGAAACTTTTACTTATAAGGGTATTTCGGCTGGAAAATATGTTGAAGGAGACATTGAAGCCATAAATCAAGAAGAAGCTTCATTTAAACTTAAAGAACAAAAGATAATCATTACAAACTTAGTTAAATCTAAGAAGAAAAAAACCTCAAAAGAAAAGAAAAAAGGTGGTGGATTTTCTTTTGGTAAAAAAAAGGTTTCGCCACAAGATGTAATGCTTTTTTCCAAACAATTTGCCACTATGGTCAAAGCAGGTCTTCCAATTCTAAATGTTTTAACAATGTTAAGAGATCAAATTGAACACCCAACTATGAAGGAAATTATAGAAGATGTTAGAAAAAGCCTTGAGGGTGGTGTTACACTTTCTAAATGCTTTGAAAAATATCCAAAAATTTTTGATAATATTTATATTAACTTAATAAAAGCTGGTGAAGCTAGCGGTAAACTGGATGTTTTCTTACTGAAATTAGTAGATTCTTTAGAAAAAAGGGAAAAGGTAAAAAAGAAAATTAAAGGTGCTCTAATGTATCCAGCTGTAATGTTTACTACTGCAATTACTGTAATGGTGTTCATGTTAATTAAAGTAGTTCCAGTTTTCGCTAAAATGTATGAAGGTATGGGAGTTGCTCTTCCAACACCAACTGCAGTAATCATGACAGCAAGTAATTTTATGAGGGGTAGTGGAGGCGCTACTTTAGGTATAATTACTTTGATAGCTTTTATAGTATTTAAATATACAACAACTAAAATTCCTGCAGTTAGATACAAATGGCACAAGTATGTTATTGGTATGCCAATTTTTGGAGACATGATTTTAAAATCCTTGCTAGCAAGAATTGCTTTAATTATGGGTAACTTAAGTGCCGCAGGCGTAAACTTATTAGAAGCTATAGAAATTGCAAAATCAGTTAGCAACAACGATGTTGTAACTCAAGCTTTAGAAAATGTTAAAAAAGGAGTTTTCTCTGGAGATACTTTAACAAAATTATTTTTAAAAGAACCGGTTTTTCCACCAACATTCAGCCAGCTAATTTCAGTTGGAGAACAAACAGGTAATCTAGATGAAATGTTTACTTCTGTGTCAGGTTATTATGAAGAAGAGTTTGATACATCAGTTGAAAACATGTCTAGCATGATAGAGCCAATTATGATTGTATTTATGGGTACCATGATAGGCGGACTTATGATTGCAATGTACTCTCCAATATTTAATGTTGGATCTATTATTGGTGGTTAATAAATTTTTTTTGTTAAAGCGAAATGGCTTTGTCAAATAGTAAAGTAAAGGTTAACTATATTCTTTTTGTTAACACAAGATGATTTATCCAAGGTTTTTCACCTTTTTTAAAAACTATCGCATCCATGATTTGTTGAATAAAAAAAGTTCCTAGTCCTCCAGGTTTTATATCATCAATTTTTCTATGTCTTACATGAGCAGGATCAACAGCTCTTCCTTTGTCAAAAAAACCTATTTCAAGTTCAGAATCTTTAAGAGATATTTTAATCTCCATTTTATCTGTTGTGCTATCTATATTTTTATAAGCATGTTTAACAATATTTTGTGCAGCCTCAGCAATTGCTAAAACCAACTCATCTTTGAGATCTTCATTGATATTAATTTTTTCTAATATTTCTCTTGAAAAGGCTCTAACTTCTTTCAAACTCGCAGAACTGACTAAAAAATCTTTTGATTCTGATATATTCATTAACTAATCTAAATTTAAAACCTGTTCTAATTTAGCCATCATAATAACTTTAAGAACTGATTTGCTAATTTCTTTAAGAATTACTTTTGTTCCAAGTTCATTTGCTTTTTGATGACTTTCAATCAATACAGATATTCCAGATGAGTCCATGTATTGAACATCTTTTAAATTCAGATGAACTTCTTTTTTAGCTTCAACTAATGGCATTATTACTTCTTTTGCTTTATCAGTGACATCCATGTCAATTTCACCTTGCAAAAATACAGTTGAAATGTTTCCTTTTTCAGTAACTTTATAAGTCATATATAAATGCTATTAATTAAATCTCTTAATATTAGTAAAAATACCATAAAATCAATAAAATTCTAAAAACGGCATGAATTTAGCTCAAATTAAACATATATATATAAAAATTCGTGTATTTACTGTTTATTTTAGACTTTTTAGAATTGATATAAGAGCAAATTAGAGTAGACTTTAACACTAAATTTAAAGAGAATAAGGGTATAAAAAACTTTAATATATTAAAGAGGAAAAAATATGAATAAAAAAAACAAAAATTCAAAAGGCTTTACACTGATCGAATTGTTGGTTGTAGTAGCAATCATAGGTATTTTGGCAGCAGTAGGTGTTGTTGCTTATAGTGGGTATACACAAGGAGCAAAAAAATCATCTGCAAAGTCCAACCATGCAACAGCCACAAAGTATATAGCAGCAGAACTTCAAAAATGTAACATGGGCGAAACTAATGTTATGGATTTAGATGGATCTAAAAAACTAGCATGTAGTGACAGAAAAACAGCAGACAAAGTTGCAGATGGTGCAGTAGCAGCTCTAATAAGTTTTAAAAATCCTTACGATACAACTAAGGCAGCAGTATCTAAAGCAGCAGCTATGACTAGTTGTACAACAAGTAACGAAGGAAAAACATTCGTTAAGAACACTAAAACGCTTGTTACTATAGCAACTTGTGCAGCATCTACAGGAACACCAGAAAAAAATACTGTTACTATAGAATAATAGCTGAAAAAAAATAAATTCATTAAAGTGAATAGAAGAGGATTCACATTAATAGAGCTTTTGGTTGTTGTGGCCATCATTGGTATTTTGGCTGCAGCAGGGTTGGTTTCTTATAGTGGCTATGTTAAATCTGCAAAAAGAAAATCTGCACAAAATATAATGTTACAAGTATCCTTAGGCCAAGTAGAATATTTTTCAGATGAAGGCGAGTATTATGGCTCCACAGGTAGTGATTGTACAGCTAATGACGCGTCATCAAACCTTGTAGAAAAAAAACTTTTAGGTGGGGCAGATAGTATTAATGATGATTTGGGGTATTTTATGTGCACAGTCAAAAGCGGATCTGATTTTACAATAGTGGCACTGGAGGACTCAAAATCTTCAAAAAAATGTAAATTGACAATGAATAAATCTACAAAACTCACTCGCTCCACCGATTGCTAATTTATATTTATGACTGGGGTAAATATTAAAAATTATATGTGTAGAATTTTTAATGGAGAACTTTCTAAAAAAGAAAAAATAATGTTATCAATCAGCATTGGCTGGATATTATTTATTGGCTATCTCACTTGGTGGAATGGTATTAATAGTATTGCATTTGATAAAAGTTTTAAATGGGACGAATGGATTTGGTTTGGAGTAGTGCCTGCTATAACTCCATATGTATTTTACTTTATTTGGAAAAAAAAAGAATAAAAAAACTGAAAAAGTTCATTTAGTTTTAAATCAAAACCTTCTTATTTTATGAAAAAAGAATAAAATCGATAGTAAAAAAACAAATAGAAATAAAAAAGAAAAACATGGACATGAATAAGATGGATAAAATTGTATCAAGCTTATCACTGAATATAGATACTCTTTGGGTAATAGACTGCGCTATATTGGTTTTTATAATGCAAGCAGGATTTATGTGCATGGAAAGTGGATTATCAAGACATAAAAACAGTATTAATGTTGCACTAAAAAATGCAGCAGACTTTGGTGTTTCTGTTGTGATGTTTTGGATAATAGGTTTTGGTATTATGTTTGGAACTTCTTATAATGGGGTTATAGGAACTGATTTATTTTTTTTTAAAACTGATGTTTCTGAATACCAAACCTATTTTGTTTTCCAAGCAATGTTTGTTGCAACTGCGGCAACTATTATTTCTGGCGCTGTAGCAGAAAGGATGAAATTTGCCGGATATTTAATTGTTACAGTTTTATCAACAGCAATAATATACCCAATAATTGGGCACTGGGCATGGTCTTCTAGCTACCTTATGAAAGTAAGCTTGTCCGAAGAGGCAAAATATCTTATTGGAGATACAATCAACAGAGGGTGGCTTTCAAAATTAGGATTTATTGACTTTGCAGGTAGCACAATAGTTCATTCTGTAGGTGGATGGATTGCTTTAGCGGGGGTTTTAGTTTTGGGTGCAAGAATAGGAAAATATTCTGAAGCAAACAAAGGAAAATTTACTGGCTCGAGTTTTCCTTTAGCAATTTTAGGAACATTAATTCTTTGGTTTGGTTGGTTTGGATTTAACGGTGGTAGCAATGGTGCAATGGATGAAACAGTTCCACTGATTTTGATAAATACTTTTCTTGCTGCTGCTTTTGGTTTATTAACTGGTTTAGTTATTTCATATATAACTAAAAAAAAACCAGTTCCTATGTATATAGTTCTCGGTCCATTAGCTGGCTTAGTAGCAATCACGGCATCATGCAATTCTGTTGACTCTGTTTCAGCAATTATAATTGGAACAATTGGGTGTGTGGTAGCAATTTTGGCATCTGAATTATTAGAAAAATTTGAAATAGATGATGTGGTAGGAGCGATACCAGTTCATTTGGTTGCTGGTATTTGGGGTACTCTTGCGGTAGCAATTTTTTCTGACTTAGAAACTCTAAATACTGGGTTATCAAGAATAGAACAATTTAAAGTACAAGCAATTGGAGTAATTTCAATTGGAATGTTTTCATTTATTATTTCATTTACTTTTTTAAAATTTTTAAATAAATTTTATCCGTTAAGAGTTAGTCCTGTTCATGAAGAATTAGGTTTAAATATTGCAGAACATGGTGCAGTTTCCGTTGAACATGATTTAATTAAAGTTTTAGACGGACAATCAACTACCGGTGATCTCAAAATTAGAGGACCACAAGATCCATTTACCGCAGGAGGTGTTATTGGTCTTTATTATAATAAAATGATGGACAAATTAGAGTCGAGCGAAGCTGAAAAAAATAAATGGAGAGATAGAATTTCTAAAGAAGTAGATTTAGCTGTAAAAGTTCAAGAAAATTTTATCCCTAAAAGAAATTTAAGAAATTATCCAGTAAAAGGTATAAATATTTCAGCAAGAGAAATGTCAGGAGATTTTTTTAGTTTTTACCCCAATAACGAAAATATTTATTTTATAATTGCAGATGTTGCTGGAAAAGGTATTCACGCTGGAATGGTAATGGCAAAAGCCTCAACTTTGTTTGAAGTGTTGTCTCAAGGAAAAGTGGATTTAGATGAAATGGCTTTTCATATGAATAATGATTTATTTAATACCAAAACTGCTGGTATGTTTGTAACTGGAATTATTGGAAACTACGACATAATTTCTGAAGAAGTAAAATGGGTAAATGCAGGTCACCAACCAGCCTTGATTAGACATACAAATGGTAATTTTGAAGAGTTTGAATCTAAGTCTCTTCCTTTAGGAGTTATTTTTCAAAAAAATAAATCAGTTTATCAAGTTAATAAAAAAAATTTAAATGGACATCGATTTTATTCTTTTACAGATGGTCTATCTGAAAGTTTAAATAAAAACAATGAAGAGATAGGAATTGAAGGAACAAAAAAAATAATAAATAATAATTTTAATTCTAACTTAACAGACGAATTAGACAATATATCAAAAGAAGTTTTAAGCAATTCTTATAAAGATAAACTCAATGATGATCTAACAGTTTTGACTATTGGAAGATAAATAATATTCTTAACTTTACGATTTCATCAATTATAACCATCTAAAATAGCCTAAAATGGTCATAAACTAGCTTTAAGTGGTTTATTTATTTTGTTTTAATTAAAAATATACTAATACTCGTATTAAGGGAGATATGAAAAAAAGTATTTTATTAATAATTACTTTGGCATTTTTAAATGCTTGTGCTGAGTACAGTGCACTAGTTGGTCCAAGCTTAACCATGGCTAAATCAGGTAGCGTTTTGCAATCAGGTACTTCACTTGCTACATCATATGGATTTAAGAAAGCAATGGGGCAATCTCCAGGCGAATATGCACTATCTTTAGTTAAAAAAAATCATAAACTTGATACTCTTTTGGTACAAAATAATAATACTAGAAAATGTGAAACAACGCATAGTTCTTCTTTAAGTGAGATTTTCTTTGAAACTTTAGACGAGATTGATTGTATTAGAGACCCATTTAGTACTCTTGAATAAAATCATCGTAAAAAATAGTTAAATACAATTTTAAATTGTGTGTGCTTAACTTGTTTATAGAAACATCAACTTAGATGATTTAATCATTACAATACTTAAAATGGAAAAAAAATTAAAAATTGGAATAATTGGAGCAGGTATACAAGGTGTTTGTAATGCATTGTTTTTGCAAAAAAAAGGATATGAAGTAACTCTATTTGACAAAGATGAACCAGGCAATCTTTCAGCATCTTATGGAAATGCTGGTCACTTTTCTCCTTATGCTTCCATTCCATTAAATAGACCTGATATTTTATTCGATGTTCCTGCGATGCTATTAAGCTCATCAGGACCACTTGCATTAAAATGGAATTATGTTCCTAAAATGATTCCATGGTTTTTAAAATTTTTAAAAAACTGTAGTACAAAAAACATGATGCACACTGCTAAATATATGCACCAGATATTAGATTTAGCTTTACCAGCATATGATGAATTATTTGACCAGATTAACTTATCTGGTTTAGTAGAAAATAAAGGAATTATGTATATTTGGAATAATAAAAACCTCAAAAGCAGAGAGTTAGAAATTAATATTAGAAATGAAATAGGCGCAGAACAACAATTGTTAAACCAAAAAGAAATTCATGATTTAGAGCCAAATATCAAAAAAATTTACCATGCTGGAGTTTTTTACAAAAAGGCCAGACATGCAAAAAACCCAAAGAAAATACTTTTAAAATTATTTGATCTTTTCCTAAAAAAAGATGGGAAGTTTCTAAAATTAAATATTCAAGACATTGTATTTGACAATGAAAAACCAACTTTAAAATCTGAAGCTCAGCGATTTATGTTTGATAGAGTTGTAATTGCTTGTGGTGCTTTTTCAAAAAAGTTGACTGATAAATTAGATGAAAAAATTCCTTTAGACACTGAAAGAGGTTATCATGTTCACTTTAAAGGTTGTGAAAATCTAATTTCACGTCCCGTTGTATTTCAGAACAGAGGGTTTGGTATGACACCAATGGAACAAGGATTAAGAGTTGTAGGAACTGTAGAATTTGGTGGTTTAAAAAATCCAGTAAGCAAAGGAAGAATAAAAAATTTAATAAATAATGCAAAATACTTGTTAGATGATTTACCAGAACATGAAGATGAATGGTTAGGTTTTAGGCCAACATTGCCAGACTATCTACCAGTTATCGGCCCATCAAAAAATTATAAAAATGTATTTTATTCATTTGGACACCATCATTTAGGATGGACTTTAGCGGCTATTTCAGGGAAAATTATTTCAAACATGATTATGAATAAAAATACTAATCTAAATTTAGAGCCTTATAGTTCTAAAAGATTTTAATAAATTAATGAAAAAAAAATCAATAATTTACTTTAGTATATTTTATTTAATTTGTATTAATTTAAATGCGAACATTATACTTCCCTTTAAAAATATAAACGTTCATGAAAAACCAATACAATATAGCAATATTGTATTTGAAGATTTTAATAAAAAACAAGTAAATCTTAAGAATTATAGTAATAAAATTTATATTTTAAATTTTTGGGCTACTTGGTGCGACCCTTGCAAGAAAGAAATGCCCTCATTAGACAAATTACAAGAAAACAATGATATTGAAGTATTTGCCATTAATTTAGAGAAAAAAAACAAAAAAAGAACAGCAAAATTTTTTGCAGATTTAAATATAAAAAATTTATCAATTTTTTATGACTCTGATTTAAAACTTGTAAAATTATTGGGTATTAGGGGAGTTCCAACCTCTGTAATTTTAAACAAAAATAGAGAAGAAATTGCAAGAATAATTGGAGATATTGATTTTTCTAATACTGACTTTATAAACTGGCTTTTAAGTAATGTTAGGAATTAATAGTAAATTAATCCATTATGATTATTGTGTAGATATATTTTATAATAGCAATAGTATATTGACTAAAAAAATAGGAGAATTCAATATGAAAAAAAAAATTATATCATTCTTAATTACATTTTTTTTATTAATTAGCGGACATTCATTCGCAGCGGAGTCTATGATCGGTCAAGTTAACGGCATGATGTGCATTAAATGTCAAAATATGGTCACTGAGAAATTAATTGAAGTAAGTCCCACTGCGCATGTAAAAGTTTCATGGCCAGAAGGAGTTGCTGTTTCGGCATTTGAAGACAAATCAAATTTAACTGAAGAAGACTTTAAGAATGCAATTTTAGGAACAGGTTTTGAAGTAGTAAAAGTTCTTAAGTCCAACAAGTTTATTGAAGATGCTGGGGAAGCAAGAAAGCTTTTAGATTAAAATATTTATTTTAAATTATGAATGAAGCTGAAATTCAAATAGCTATTAATAGGCTTCAGTCAGCAGTCGCACAATTAGAAACAAATTCAAGAGCTATAATTCAAGGATCTGTTGATAAGCTTCAGTCGCAAATAGATCAATTAGGACTTATAAATAAAGGAGCTTTAAATGCATTAGAGTTCCGTTTGGATGCAATCCTACAAGCAAACTTAGATACTTTTTGGTTATTGATTTGTGCAATTCTAGTTTTTTTAATGCAAGCAGGATTTATGTGTTTAGAAACTGGATTATCAAGAAATAAAAATAGTATTAATGTTGCATTAAAGAACGTAGCAGATTTTGGAATAGCAGTTGTTACTTTTTGGGCTTTTGGTTTTGCTCTCATGTACGGAACAAGTGTTATGGGTTTGTTTGGTAATAAATTTTATTTCTTTACAACTCATGTAGCTGGATATCAAACTTACTTTGTATTTCAAGCAATGTTTGTTGCTACAGCTGCTACCATTATTTCAGGAGCGGTAGCCGAAAGATTAAAATTTTTATCTTATATAATAATTACTTTTATTACTTCTGGCTTTCTTTATCCAATAGTAGGTCACTGGGCTTGGGCTTTTAATTTTGATAATCCAGCAGTGAAATTTGGCTGGTTAGGAAAAATGGGTTATTTAGATTTTGCAGGAGCAACAGTTGTACACTCTGTGGGTGGGTGGGTAGCTTTAGCTGTTTTACTAGTTATAGGAAATAGAACTGGAAGGTTTAGAGAAGGAAAATCTAAAAAAACCTTTCAAGGAAGCAATACTCCTATGGCAGCGCTAGGTGCATTAATTTTGTGGTTTGGCTGGTTTGGTTTCAATGGAGGAGCTAATGGTGCCATGGATTTAAAAATTCCATTAATTTTAATTAATACATTTTTATCTGCATCTTTTGGCTTAATTTTTTCAAGTATAATGGGCATCATAGTTTTAAAAAAACCTGAGCCCTTGTTTATGATTACAGGACCACTTGCAGGCTTAGTTTCAATTACAGCAAGTTGTGCTTATGTTGAACCTTCAAAGGCAATTTTAATTGGAAGCATTGGAGGAATTATTTCTGGCTCAACAATAGTTTTATTAGAAAAAATAAAAATTGACGATGTGGTTAGCGCAATTCCTGTTCATTTAGTATGTGGTTTGTGGGGAGCATTATCAGTTGCGTTTTTTGGTGATTTTGAAATGATGGGAGTTGAAAAAACAAGAATTGAACAATTAATCATTCAATTTATTGGTATATTAAGTATTGGAGGGTTTTGTTTTTTTTCCTCTTATATAATTTTTAAATCTATAAATTTTATATTTCCTCTTAGAGTTAGTAAAATAGAAGAAGAACTTGGACTAAATATTTCTGAACACAATGCATCAACAGATACTCATGAGTTATTAGATGTTTTAACCAAACAAGTAAAATCAGATAATTATAGCATGAGAGCACCGCAAGACCCATTTACAGACAGTGGAATTATTGGAACCCAATATAATGTTTTAATGGATAAGCTTGAACAAACAGAAAAACAAAAAAATAAATGGAAAGATAGAGTTTCGCAAGAAATAAAATTAGCCATGAATGTTCAGAAACGTTTGATGCCGAGAAGAGATTTTAAAAATTATCCTATATATGGACTAAATATACCAGCAAGAGAAATATCAGGAGATTTTTATGATTTTTATTTGCACGACGATGAAGTCTATTTTACTTTATCAGATGTTTCTGGGAAAGGTGTAAATGCTGGAATGGTCATGGCTAAAGCAATTACATTATTTAAGATATTTGCAAGACAAAAATATAAACCAAATGAAATTTTGTTTGAAATGAATAACGATTTGAACGAAAGTAATCCACCCGGAACCTTTGTAACATCAATAATTGGAAGCTATAATTTAAAAACAGATATCGTTGAAATTGCAAATGCTGGCCATCAACCTGCTTTATTATTAAGAGGAGAAAATTTTGAGGAATATCCTTCTTCTTCTACGCCACTGGCTGTAGAAAAACAAAAAAATGAAAATGTTTATGATTTAAAAAACTTTAAACTTGATTCAGGAAGAATTTATTGTTTTACAGACGGTTTTTCGGAGAGTGTTGATGATAATAATAATCAAATAGGAATTAAAGGGGTAAAAAATTTAATCTTAAGACATAAACATCCAAATTTAAAGGAAGAATTAGAAAGAGCTACAGAAGAAATCCAAAAAATGACTTTAAAAAAAGATTATTTAGAAAAAGGCATTAAAGAACAAAATGATATCCTAGATGATGATTTAACAATAATTGGTATTGGAAAATAAATAATAACAAATGCAGAAAAGCAAAAATAGTTTAGCATATTTATTGCTAATTTTAACAACAATTTTTTGGTCAGGAAATTTTATTGTTGGTAAGGCCGCGAGTATTTATGAAATTCCACCTTTTTCTCTTAATTTTTATAGATGGTTTTTTGCTTGTTTAATTTTAATGCCATTTACAATTAAAGAATTAATTAGAAAAAAAAATTATATCTTTGCTAATGTTGGTTTTTTTATAATTTTAGGAATAACAAGTATTACAATCTTTAATTCAATTGTTTATTACTCTTTATATTATACACAAGTGATTAGTGGAGTTTTAATGATTTCAACAATTCCTGTGTGGATTATATTTATTTCGTCATTATTAAATATTGAAAAAACAAATGTTTTTCAAATTTTTGGTGTAATTTTATCATTAATTGGAGTGGTTTTTATCATTAGTAAAGCAAACATAGACATATTAAAAAATTTAGAATTCAACAGAGGTGACTTAACAATGATAGTTGCAATGTTTTCTTGGGCAATTTATTCAGCCCTTTTAAAGAAAAAAAGTTATGAAGTATCTCAAATTACGTTACTTCAAATTGTGATAATCTGTGGATTAATATTTTTAATACCTATTTATTTTATCGAAATGAATATGGGACACATGATTAAATTAGAAAAACCATTTTATTTAACTTTAACTTACGTAGTGATTTTTCCGGGACTTGCTTCTTTCTTTTTTTGGATCAAAGGTATTGCTTTAATTGGAGCTAACAGGGCTGGAATTTTTTTACATTTAATGCCAATCTTTGGAGCAATAATGGCAATGATAATATTTGATGAAAAATTTATGTTTTACCATTTTCTTGGAGCAATATTTATAATTTCTGGAATAACTCTTTCAAACAAAAAAAATATTAACAATGTCAAATAATAAAAATTTAACCTCTGAACAAAAATTAATTTTATTCAAAGAAGAAACTGAAGCACCTGGTTCTAGTAAATTAAATAATGAAAAACGTGAAGGAAGCTATCATTGTGTAAACTGTGGAATAAAACTTTTTAATTCAAATACTAAGTATGAAAGTGGTTCAGGCTGGCCATCTTTTTTTAAATCTTTGCCTGGGGTTTTTGAAACAAAAACAGATCATCATTTAGGTTACCCAAGAACAGAATATCATTGTAAAAATTGTGGTGGCCACCATGGGCATATATTTGATGATGGACCACAACCTACTGGAAAAAGATATTGTAATAATGGTGTATGCTTAATTTTTAAAGAAAAAATTTAATAAGTTTATTTTAATAATTTTAGTAACTTATTTTCTTTTTCTAAAGCTCTTAACTCTTCAAAACCACCTACATGGTAATCATCAAAAAATATTTGTGGAATAGTTCTTTTACCGTTGGATTTTTTTAACATCTCATCCATTTTGCCCTCTTCAAGTGCAATATTTATTTCTTTGTAGGTGATACTATTTCTAGTTAATAATCTTTTAGCAGCATCACAAAAAGCACATCTTGGACCCATGTAGACAGTTACATTTTTCATAATTTATTTATAATCATTAATTTTGTTATTACTAACTTTTTTTCTTTCATATTCAAATTTTTTTCTATGTTTAAGACTCTTTGTACGAACTCTTTTTCTCCACAGTTTAAAAGAATTAGGTTTTAAAGTTTTTCTCATAACTTTAATAACTTCAGATTCTGACATCCCAGTCTTTTTTTTAATTTCTTCAAAAGTAATTCTATCAGCCCAAGCTGCCCATATAACCCAATCTGGACTTTTGATGTTTGGCTCTGGATTTTTAACTCTAGTTACTGGACTGTGACCTTTTTTCATAGATTTTTTGATATTTTTAAAAAAATTGATTAATGCTTTTTTTTAATCAAGATGATAACATAGTCAATAGATAGTCCTATCTAGCCATCTTTAGCTCTCGGTTTTTTAGGACTATCCTTTCTCACAAAAAAATTCTAAATATATCACTTAATAATGAAATTAGGTTTTATAGGAACAGGAAAAATAACATCATCGGTAGTTACCGGCATATGTGGATCAAAAATATCTTTCAAAAAAATAATTTTATCACCAAGAAATAGAAACGTAGCTAGAAATCTTAAAAGAAAATTTAAAAAAGTAGCTATTGCAAAAAATAACCAGGAAATAATCAATTCTTGTAATTGGATTTTTTTAGCTGTTACCCCAAATGTTGGTGAAAAAATTATTAAACATTTAAAATTTAAATCAAGTCAAACTGTTATTAGTTTTATTTCGACAATGACTTTGGCTCAACTTAAACAAGCTATTAAAGTAAATGTAAAAATAATAAGAGCCATACCATTACCACCAATTTCTTTAAAAAAAGGACCCGTTCCAATTTTTCCACCAAATAAAAAAGTGAAAAATTTTTTTAATAAACTTGGAACAACTGTTGAAATTACAAATGAAAAACTTTCAAAAAACTTTTGGTCTACATCTGGAATGATGGCACCTTTTTACGAATTGTTAAATACAATGTCTAACTGGTTAGTTAAACGTGGAGTTAAAAGAGATAAAGCTCAAAAATATATTACTTCTCTTTTTGTCGCTTTATCTGAAGATGCAGTTGTAAATTCTAAAAAAAATTTAAAATATTTAGTTAAAGATTCTCAAACTCCAAAAGGTCTTAACGAACAAGGAGTTAAAGAACTAAGAAAAGCCGGATTCTATAAAGCAACTAATAAAACATTAAGTAGTATTCTTAAAAGATTAAACAAAGTATAGTTTTTCTATGCAGTCAGATTCAAATATTCTGCAAATAAATAATCTTTCTAAATATTTTGGAGGTTTAGCGGCTGTATCTGATTGTTCTTTAAAGATTAAAAGAGGATCTATTACTGGAATAATTGGTCCTAATGGTTCAGGAAAAACAACATTATTTAATTTAATTGCTGGAAATTTAAAAACTTCTAAAGGAAGTGTTATGTTCAATAATGAAAATATTACCGATGTTCCTTCTTACGAACTATTTTCAAAAGGTTTGCTAAGAACTTTTCAAATTGCACATGAATTTACTAACTTAACAGTACTTGAAAACTTAATGATGGTACCCGGAAATCAATCTGGAGAAAATCTTGCGAATGCTTTGCTTAAACCAAAGTTAATTAAAAAAGAAGAAGAAGAAATTAAACAAAAGGCTCTTAAAGTAATAGAATTTTTAAGTCTTAAACATTTAGCAAATGAACTTGCAGGAAATTTATCAGGTGGACAAAAAAAATTACTTGAACTTGGAAGAACCATGATGGTTGATGCAAAATTGGTTTTATTAGACGAAGTAGGGGCCGGAGTTAATCGAACGTTGTTAAAAGATATAGGAACAGCAATTTTAAGACTTAATAAAGAACAAGGTTACACTTTCTGTATGATTGAACATGATATGGATTTTATAAGTCGCTTATGTGACCCTGTAATTGTGATGGCCGAAGGTTCAGTTTTGTTTGAAGGGACATCTGATGAAGTTAAAAAAAATGAAAAAGTAATTGAAAGTTATTTAGGTCGTGGTTCAAAATCAAAGAAAGAGGATAGCTAATGGCTTTTTTTGAAGGTAATCAAATGACTGGTGGTTATGGAAATGGCCCGGATATAATTAGTTCTTGCTCGGTCAATGTTAACAAAGGTGAAATAGTTGCAATCCTAGGTCCTAACGGAGCTGGCAAGTCGACAGCAATGAGAGCAATGCTGGGTTTGCTTAATTTAAAATCCGGTACAGTTAAAATTGATGGAATAGATATTTCAAAACTATCTCCTCAAGATAGAGTTAAACAAGGTATTTCTTTTGTTCCTCAAACTAGAAATGTTTTTACAGGATTAAGCGTTAGAGAAAACTTAGAAATGGGTGCATTTTTAAGGAATGAAGATTTAGATAAAGTTGTAGAAGAAGTTTATGAATTGTTTCCAATATTAAGTGAAAAAAAAACTCAGTTAGTTGGAGAACTGTCTGGAGGCCAAAGACAACAAGTAGCCTTAGGTAGAGCACTAATGATTAAACCTTCTGTACTTATGTTGGATGAACCAACTGCAGGAGTTTCACCAATAGTAATGGATGAGTTATTTGATCATATTTTAAAAGTAAAAAAAACAAATGTTGCAATTTTAATGGTCGAACAAAATGCAAAACAAGCATTAAATATTTCAGACCGAGGGTATATTTTGGTAACTGGGGAAAATAAATTTTCTGGAACAGGAAAAGAATTGTTAAATGATCCAGAGGTGAGAAGATCTTTTTTAGGAGCTTAATGTGGATTATTTAAATGCAATAATTTTATTATTAAATTATATATTTGTTCCTGCTTTAGCTTATGGATCACAACTAGCACTTGGAGCTATTTTTGTAACATTAATTTATGGAATTCTAAGATTTGCAAATTTTGCTACTGGAGACATGATGTCTTTTGGCACTATGGTAGCAATTTTGTTTACATGGTATTTCCAATCACTTGGAATAAGCTTAGGTGTTTTGCCCACAGCTTTACTTGCAATTCCTTTAGCTGTTGTCTTTATGATTTTATATATGCTAACTATCGATAAATTTGTTTTTAGCTATTATAGAATTAAGAAAAGCCCTCCTGTTCAACTTGCTATGGTTAGCATTGGCGTGATGTTTGTGACACAAGCAATAGTCAGAATAATTATCGGTCCATTTGATAGAAGATTTTTTGATGGTGAAAAATTTATAATCAAAGCTAATCAATTTAAAGAAATGACAGGATTAAATGAGGGATTAACAATCAAATCAACGCAAGTATTAACAATATTTTTAACCATAATAGTTGTTTCAATATTATTTTGGTTTTTAAACAAAACCAAAACAGGAAAAAGTATGCGCGCATATTCAGATAATGAGGATTTAGCTTTATTATCCGGAATTGATCCAAAAAGAGTAGTAATGATTACTTGGATGATTGCAGGAATTTTAGCAACTATAGGAGGTGTTTTGTATGGTTTAGATAAAAGTTTTAAACCATTCACTTACTTTAATAATATGTTGCCAATATTTGCAGCGGCAATTGTTGGAGGAATTGGAAACCCTTTTGGTGCTTTTTTAGGAGGTTATGTAATAGCTTTTTCAGAAATATTTTTAACATATGCTTACAAAAAGTTTTTTATGTATGTTCTTCCAGAGAGCATGGAACCCAATTCTTTAATACAGTTGTTGTCTACTGATTACAAATTTGCTGTTTCCTTCTCAATTTTGGTAATCGTCTTATTATTTAGACCTTCGGGTATTTTTAAAGGAAAAATTTTATGAAGCAATATGCCAATGTAATAACTGCTTACGCAATTATGATAGGTTTAATCATATTGGTTGGAATCTTTCAGTCATGGAACATAGCATTTTCTATATTTAATTTATGTTTAATTTCTGCCGTTATGACTATGGGAGCGAATATTCAGTGGGGGTATGCTGGTTTAATTAACTTTGGAATTATGGGTTATACAGCTCTTGGTGGATTAGCAGCTGTTTTAGTTTCAGTTCCGCCAGTTAGAGAAGCTTGGCAAGTAGGGGGCTTAAGTATGCTCTTTTGTATTTTTATAATTGTACTTATTGTTTTTAGCATTCGTTATGTTTTAAAAAATTTTCAAAAATCAAAAAAAAAAAATATTTATATAGCTTCTATAATAGTTATAGGTTTAATTATTTTAAGAATAGTTTCTGGTCCAGCAATTCATTCAATCGAGGCAGTAGAACCTGCTAAAACTGGTTTTTTAGGAGGTTTAGGATTACCAATTATATTTTCATGGATTGTAGGAGCATTTTTTGCTGGAGGATTAGCATATATTATTGGAAAAGTTGCACTAGGGCTAAGAGCCGATTACTTAGCAATAGCAACTTTGTTAATTTCTGAAATTGTAATAGCCGTTATTAAACATGAAGATTGGTTAGCTAGAGGTGTTAAAAATGTAATCGGTTTAAAGAGACCAGTTCCATACGAAGTTAATCTTCAAAGTGAACAATGGTTTATTGATTTAGTTGCAAAGTGGAATAGAGGAGTTTTAGATTTAATTTCAACAGCAGAAGGAAAGCAGGCTGCATTATCTCAATTAGTAATTGAGTCATCTTCCGTATTCGTAAAAATTTGTTACTCCGGACTTTTTTTAACTGTAGTAGTAATTTTATTAATTATTACACAAAAAGCACTTTATTCTCCATGGGGTAGAATGATGCGAGCTATAAGAGACAACGAAGAAGCTGCGAATGCTATGGGAAAAAATGTTGTTAAACAGCATTTGTTAATTTTTATTTTAGGCTCAGCAATAGTTGGAATTGCTGGCGCAATGATGGTTACGCACGATGGTTTGTTTACACCTGGTAGTTACAGGCCAATGAGATATACATTTTTAATATGGGTCATGGTTATTGTAGGAGGAAGTGGAAATAATTTTGGTGCAATTTTAGGTGGCTTCGCCGTTTGGTTTTTATGGATCGAAGCAGCACCAATTGCATTATTTTTAATTAATTTATTTACATCTGGCCTTGCTGATACAAATGCATTTAAATTACATTTGATTGACAGTGTTCCTTATTTTAGATTTTTAATGATGGGAATAGGCCTATTATTAATCATGAGATACAGACCCAAAGGTATACTCCCAGAAAAAATTAATATAAAATAGTGTAATTAAGTTATGGATTTTAACCATTTTTTGACAAGCTATATGCCTGATCCATCAATTGGATCAAAAGTTCATTTTCAAAATATGATTGATCAAGCAGTCTTAGCAGAAAAACTTGGTTACAAAACAGTTTCAATTCCCGAACATCATTTAGTAAATCTTTTAATGATGCCTTCTCCATTACAGATGGCTGTTAAGATTTCAACTTTGACAAAAGATATTAAAATTACAACTGGTGTTGTTGTTCTTCCTTTGCATGACATGAGAACCTATGCTGGTGAAGTTGCTACTGCTGATATTTTAACAGAGGGAAGATTAATTCTTGGAGTAGGTCGTGGAGCCTTTGCATGGGAAATGAAAAGGCTAGGAACACCAAAAGACTTATCTAGAGAAAAATTTATTGAGTCTTTAGATGTTCTGCAGTTGTTATTAAAAGAAGAAGAAGTTTCATATAAAGGTAAATACTATAACTTTGAACCAATCACAATTATGCCTAGACCTATAAGTAATCCAGTACCAATTATGATTGCTGCAATGGATCTTAATAGTATAAAAAATGCAGCCTCAAGAGGTTTTCATGTACAATCGACAGTTCTATCTGGGACTAAAGAATTATTAAAAGAAAGAGTAAATGCATTTAAAGAAGGTTGCGCTGAATTAGGTGAAGAAGGAAAATTATTAAAACTTTCTATGCAAAGAATGGCTTTTGCCGCAAAAGATTCAAAAGACGCACAAGAAAAAAATAAATTAGCATACGGATATTATAAACGCTTTGATAATATGTTTACTGGACCAGGAGTAGTTACAAAAGGCAAAATAGAACCATTGCATAGAAAACAAAGCTTAGAAGAAATGACAGAAAATTTATTAATATGTCCAACAAATGAAATGATTGATAAATTAAGTATTTATGCAGAAGCTGGAGTTGACGAAATAATAGTAAGTGCTGGCTTTGGACAAAGTCAAAATGAAATGATTGAATCAATGCACCGTATAAGTGAAGAGATAATACCTTATTTTAAAAAATCAAGCAGCCAGGTAGCATAAACAGTGACATCGTCAGCTGTTGATTGTCACTATTCAATAATAGGATCAGGGCCACCTTTGTTTTTAACACATGGAATAGGTGCAGCAGAAGATGCCTGGAGATATATGTTACCAAAATTATCAAAACATTTTACTGTAGTAACTTATGATCTTAGAGGTCATGGCAAATCTCCGGTAACACATAAAAATTTTACCCTAGACGAACTAGTTTTTGATCTTGAAAGAATTAGAAAAAAAACAAAATTTGAAAAAGCACATTTTGCAGGACATTCTTTAGGAGGAATGATTGCGCCAGCTTATGCTCTAAAGTTTCCTAAGCATACAATTTCAGTAGGTTTATTATCAACTGTCGCTGGAAGATCAGAAGAGGATTCTAAAAAAGTATGGAATGTAATTTATGAAATAGAAAAAAATGGAGTAAAGAAAACATTACAAACTTTAACCAATAGGTGGTTTACCGATGAATTTATTAAAAGCAATCCTGAGTTAGTTCAGAGAAGACTAAAACAAGTTGCAGATACTGATCTTGAGGTCTTTCTTAATGTTTTTAAAATATATGCAAAAACGGAGATGCTTCCATGGTTAAAGAATATTTCTAAACCATGTTTGCTTTTGACAGGAGAAAATGATAGTGGCTGTAGTCCAAAGCATAATGAAATTATGGCCAATGAAATAAAAGATTCTAAATTAGTGATTTTACCAAAATACAAACATTCTTTTTTAATTGAAGCACCGAATGAAGTAGCAGAAAATCTAATTGAGTTCATTAATGAATAAAAATCTTTTTATATTAACATTAAGTCAAATTTTCAGTTTTACAGCAGCTCCAGTGACTGTATTTTTAAGTGGAATTATTGGTTCCCACATTAGTCCAATCAAATCTTTATCAACTTTACCAATGTCAATTTCTGTTGTTGGTATTGCAGTCGGAGCGATAGTGGCCACTAAAGTTATGAGTAAAATTGGTAGAAAATATGGTTTTATCTTAGCATCAATAGGAAACTCATTAGTTTCAATTTTAGCAGCTTATTCGATACTGGGTCAAAATTTCATTTTATTTTGCTTTGCAAACTTTTTTATTGGTATTGGAATGGCATTTACACATCAGTATCGTTTTGCTGCTGCTGAAAGTGTAGAAAAAAATATGGCTCCAAAAGCTATTTCAATAATATTATTTGGTGGAATTATTTCAGCTTTTTTAGGTCCAAGCTTTGCAAATTATGCAAAAGACTTAGTTAGTGAAAATTTGTATGTCGGATCTTATTTAGCACTTGCTTTATTAACTTTTATACCAGCAATTCTTTTTTTATTTTATGAAAATAAATCAAAGTTAGAAGTTAATTTAGAATATACAGGAAGAAGCTATCTAGAATTAATATCACAACCAAGATTCATTCAAGCTATAACAGCATCAGCATTTGGATACGCAGTTATGACTTTTTTAATGACAGCAACTCCAATAAGTATGCATGTCATGGAAAACATGAGCTTGAACAAAACAAGCATTGTCATTCAATTTCATGTAGCTGCAATGTTTTTACCTTCACTACTAACTGGCTACTTAATAAAAAAATTTGGTCATAGTAATGTAATTTATGCTGGCGTATTTCTTTATGGCATTACTTTAATAGCAAGTATTTTTGAACAAAGTTTTTTTAACTATATGTTTGCACTAATATTTTTAGGTTTAGGTTGGAACTTTTTGTTTATATCTGGAACAAGCTTACTTGTCTTAACCTATAAGGAAGAGGAAAAATATAAAGCGCAAGGATTGAATGATTTTGTTGTTTATTCTGTTCATGCTATTGGAAGCTTATCTGCTGGAATTTTCATAGCATTAACTAATTGGAAAACAATGAATATAATTTGCATTCCATTTATAGTTTTAATTATTTTGGCAACTATTAGAGCTGAAATTTTAGATAAAAAAAAACCCTAGCGTTATAAAACGCTAGGGCTTTTAAATTAAAGATTATCTTTGTTTTTTAGTTTTAAATTTTCCGCCTTTAACTTCTTTTTCTAAGAAAGAACCAAAAGCTTCTCCTACGTCAGTAAAACTAACTCCAGTTGCACCTTCGTA